>JBKSMY010000001.1:0-4665 GCA_046882065.1 Alphaproteobacteria bacterium
TCGCACAGAAATTAATTTTGAAACTGTGGATGCCTGCTTGTACAAAATTTAAGGAAATGCAATGAATGTGAAAATTGAACAGTCTTGGAAAGATGCATTAGGTGCAGAATTTGATAAGGATTATTTTATCAAATTAACAAACTTTGTTCGCAATGAATATTTATCCGGACAAACGGTTTTCCCTGCGCCGCAAAACATTTTTAATGCATTTAATTTATGCCCACTAGATAAAGTAAAGGTAGTAATTATCGGTCAAGACCCATACCACGAACCGGGTCAGGCACATGGGCTTTGTTTTTCTGTTTTGCCACCAACACCAATTCCACCGTCGCTGCAAAATATTTACAAAGAAATTGAATCTGATTTAGGCAGAAAATCAATTACGCACGGCGATTTAACATGCTGGGCAAATCAGGGCGTGTTGTTATTAAATTCAACATTAACTGTTCAGGCACACCGTGCGGCATCGCATGCGGGGCGTGGCTGGGAAGAATTTACAGACGCAGTAATTCGTGCGGTGTCAATGCGTGATAATATTGTTTATATGTTATGGGGAAGTTATGCCCAGAAAAAAGCGGCCTTTGTTAATGCAGAAAAAAATCTGATTTTGAAAAGTGTGCATCCGTCGCCATTGTCGGCGTATCGCGGGTTCTTTGGGTGCAAACATTTTAGTCGCGCGAATGAGTATTTAGAAAAGTGTAGCAAATCACCAATTGAGTGGTAGTTTGTATGCGAGTCGATAGAAAATTTACATAACAAAATCTTCGCCCAGGTACACCTTTTTAACCATTTCGTCTTGGACGATTTCGGATGTGGTGCCGTGCTTTAAGATTTTGCCGTCATGCAGAACATAACTGCGGTCGGTAATCCCCAATGTTTCACGAACGTTATGGTCGGTGATAATTACGCCCAGACCGCGGTTCTTTAACTGGGATACCAGACTGCGGATTTCGTTTACTGCAATTGGGTCAATACCTGCGAATGGTTCGTCCAGCAAAATAAATTTTGGGTCGTTTGCCAAAGCGCGCGCGATTTCAACACGACGACGTTCGCCGCCAGACAAGGCAGTTGCAGGACTGCGACGCAGGGATGTGATTGAAAATTCGTCCAGCAAAGAATCAAGTTTCTTTTGACGTTTTTTGCGATCTGGTTCTACTACTTCCAGTATTGCCATGATGTTTTGTTCAACCGTCAGGCCGCGGAATACGCTGTTTTCCTGGGGCAGATAGCCAATGTGCAGACGTGCGCGTTGGTAAAATGGCAGGTGGGTTATGTCCTGGGAATTTAAGAAAATCTGGCCGCCAGTTGCCGCCAACTGTCCTGTAATACAATAAAAGGCCGTCGTTTTTCCAGCGCCGTTTGGCCCCAAAAGTCCAACCGATTCACCCTGGCGCGCAATCAAGGATACATCCTTGATAACCATGCGTTTGCCATAGGATTTTGATAAATGTTCAACGCGTAGTACTGATTGTTTCATAGCCTTATCACCAATTCGTCTGTACGCAGGCGGTCGCCATTGCTGGAATCGACGTTCACATTGCCTGTCAGGGTTATTGTTTTCTTTGTGCGGTTGTACTGTCCGCGGTTTGCAGTAATGTTGTCTGTGATTTTTGTGTTGTTTGTTGTGCGCCTGATGGTGCCAGATACTTTATCCATAAAGATTATGTCTGGGTTATCATATTCCTGGTATCCGGTTTGGGCGCGCAGTTTGAATGGTTCGCCATTCTTGTCCGTGCCAACAAATGATGCGCCAGACATTTTGAATTGATTGCTGACAATGTCTGTCATGTTAATTGCAGATATTGGTGTCCACAGAATCTGTTTGGTGAACAGGGTGCCAGCAACCAGGGCGGCAACCATCACCAGACCCCAGCCGGTAAAAAAGAACTGCCACAGGCGTTTAAGGCGTCTGTGTTTCGTGAATATGATAAAATTGCGTTTGTCTTTGTGCACATGTTCAGTTTAGAACGTAAATAACAAAAATGCAATTTTTATATTTGTTGAGGTTTTTTTTTGTGTTATAATTAGTTTTAAGAGAGATGAAGAAATTTTTACTGTTTTTTGTTGGAACCATTTTTATGGCGCAAAATGTCGCCATGGCTGTTACTATTAAAAAGGCGGCACCTGTTGCGACCAAACAGACGTCGGTTGCAGATACAGGGGCAAGTTTGGTGCCAACAGTTATTAGTCTGGTTAGTGGGGTTAAGCAGTTAACGCAACAACAAAAGGCGCTGACCGCGGAATGTATCCCCAGCAGCGCAGAAGTAAATTTTGTGAATAATATCATTAAAGAATGGGCTAAAACAGGTGCCAGAACTGCAGACGAGGTGCAGGCATCGTTGGGTATGAAACGTTGTGCAACGGCGACTGGTGGTTATGCGTCTACTGTGCGCATTGCCGAGGGTACAGATGAAAGAGATTTAATCTGCTATGACTGGTTCGGGGGCAGCGGTAATGACGGGATGGTCTGGGAAAAGTTCCCAATGGCGGTCAGTACGTATTACTGTACAGATGGTTCTTTGACGGGTTGTTCGGATAAATACAAGCAGTATGTATCTAATATTTATGACGTATTTAATCTGGTGGATTTTGATACAACGGACTATACCCAGCAAGAAGCAAAAATGGCCGGCGTATTGATTTCCAAGATTGAAAATTGTTCGTATGCGCGACTGAATGCAAAAAAGAAGGCTTTGTGGGGTGAATTCTTGATTGATACGGTTGGTGGTTTGGGGCAAAAGACCAATACTGCAACGATTATGCAAACAGTTAGTGGTGTCGCAAACAGCGGTGGAATGGGGGCATTGCAATCGCTGGGCAGTATAGCAACACAGTTTATGCAATAAAAAAAGCCGCCGTTTGGCGGTTTTTTTATTTCTGTTTTTCTTGTTAAAAACTGTATGTCAGGCCGGTGCCGAAAAATGCATATGAATTGTTTTCGGGTGCGGTGTTCCCATTGGAATAATGCTGCATGAATAATTCCAGATTGGTACATTCGGACAATTTATAACCGGTGCCCAGTTTAAAACCAAACAGCAGTTTTGAACCAATGCGTTCGTTTTGCTGCATTTGCATGCCAACGGCCAGACCGGAATAAAAATACCAGTTTTTGCCGTGCGCCAAAATCACATCTTCAGACAATGTGGCAATGGGTATTGTATATTTGTCCCAGTGCCATCCGCGCGATGTGCCCGACCCCAGGGTCTGGGTTATGTTGATTGATTTGCGTGCCGGCAGGCGGAAAAATTCCGTTGGTTGGGAATATTGGGCGTGCAGCATTATAAATGGCACCCATTTGACCGGGGCAGGAATTAAAAATCCGTCGTCCACACCCCAGCCAAAATTAATTGCAACCTGGTTTTCGTATCCGTTGAAAAAAGGGTTTGTATCTGCGTGGGCAATCGCCGGAACAGATAAAGCGCACAGCGCACATAAGATTTTTTTCATAACGCGTATGGTACCATAAATAAGTGTGGGTCGCAATAGTATTTTATTAAAAAATATAATTATTGTAAATATGAATAAAATCGTCGGGTTGTTTTTGGTTGCAATTGAAAAAAATAATGTTATAATGCGTGTCGCTTGGCAGCGTAGCTCAGTGGTAGAGCAGAGGAATCATAATCCTTTGGTCGGGGGTCCGAATCCCTCCGCTGCTACCAGAATTTCCCGGTGTTCCGGGATTTTTTATTTCGTGTTATTTGCCCGAATTTATGCGATTTTGCGACTTTTCGCAGATTGTTTTACATATACTGGACATAATTTCGGACATAGAAAAATATGTTTACATGCGTAATCCTTTTGCTTGCTTTACACTATGAATTATAAAGATGAATACATAGAAAGTCGCTGCAAAAGGTTGCGAAGAATGACAAAGGTTTACAAAGGGGTATGATATTTTACAAATGTAAGTAAATAATCACTATTGGAAATGGTCATAAAATATTTATTGAACATATGGTATATTGATTGTATCAAATAAGAGGTAAAAAACATATGCTATAAAATTTGCTTGACGATTTTGTTAAAAAATGTTATATATACAATAGTTCATCTGCCAAGTTGCAGAAAGAATTTCGGGACCGTCCTCTTGGGCGGTCTCCGCTTTTTAGTGTTTTCGAGGGTCTAAACAACAGTCTTTTTCTTTATCAAATTTATTAAAGGTATGTTCTTTGTCTGTTGGATATGCTGTAATAAGTTGATATTTTTTTGTGTTTCTAAAATCTTCTGCTAATACAACGACGTAACTATTTTCTTTGTCCCATAAATATATTCTTTTTTGTTTTCCATGAGATGTTTTATGTAGTTTTTCCCAACAAAAAATATCTTTATTCATATGATTGTCTATCAAAAAAGGACACCATTTTAGTCTTTCTATTCTTCTAAAATCTATTTCATTGCGGTTCTTCGGAATAATTTTTCCATTTGGTAAAATGTTTGAATCTTTTGTTATTAAATGCCAAAAGCATTCATCTTTATTATCAAATAAAGGTTCTTTACGGCAAACTATATCACCAGTCATAAACTTTAATCCAGCATGTGCGATTCTATATTTATAAAAATTATACACTTCTTCAAGTTTAGTAGAATAATTGTTTGGTGTAATTTCCATAAATTCTGGCATTTTAAGCATTTTTATTTGCCTCCCACACCAAAATATTAAATTTG
>JBKSMY010000002.1:0-42887 GCA_046882065.1 Alphaproteobacteria bacterium
TTTTTTTATAGTACACTTGTTGTGTGTAAATACACGGAACAAAAGGAGAAAATAATATGAAAAACTTAACTAAAAAACTGTTTATGGTTGCATCTGTTATGGGTGCGGCGGTATTGCTGTCGGGGTGTATGATGGGTTGTCCAAATAAAAAACATCATCCGAAAAAAGTACAACGTGCCCAGCCGGTCGAAGTAGTAGAAGCGGCGGAAACTATTGTCGTTTATCAGACATATGAAAATGCCGATGTTGATCATGTGTATGCAAAAATGTACACACACAGCAGCCGTGGTGGCGAATCAAAAATGGGGCATATTAAATTCAAAGATACAGATAATGGTCTGAAGATGACCGTTGATTTGAAGGACTTGCGCCCAGGTGTGCCATATACGGTTAAAATCTATCAATGCGCATCATGTCATAACGATGCAAAATGTTGTAATAGTTCAAAAAGAATGGATCTGCAGATGCCTATGTTGCAGACAGGTGAAAGTCGTCATTTGAATCAGACTTATATGATTCAGGGTTTAAGTGCTGCACAGTTAAATGGTGCAAATATCTATCTGGAACGTGATGGTGGTTATAAGGCCGGTTGGGGTAAGTTAGAAAAGTAGTTCTTTGATAGATTACTGGTTATAAGTCCTGGTATTTTGCCAGGGCTTTTTTATGTTTTGTCTTTTGGAAAACATTCCTATGTGCTATGGTTTGCCCAAGGAAGAACATGAGAATATTGTATGCTGTTTTGTGTTTGATGCTTGCGTTCGTGTCTGACGCATTTGCTGATTCGTTTTCAGGGGATGAATTGGGCACTGTTGTTGGTATAAATACAGATACTGTGGTAAATCCGGGTGTGTTGTTTGCGCCAGATTTGGTTAGTGTTAATGGTACAATTGATTTTATAAATTATGGTGCTGTGGATACTGTCTTTTCGGTTTGTAATCGTTGTGATGTTCACGTTTATAATTATGGTGATTTTGTGGCGGATTTTATTTTAGGGGAAGATGCAAGTGTTGTGCAGGTTGTGTCAGGGGCAGATAACTGGAACCCGATATTAAGTAATGTTAAATATACTTTGATGATAGATGGTGTTAGTGAACTGGGGAATAGGGCTGTTCTGGATGGGGATTCATTACAACGTGTTGTTATAAAAGATTCTGTTTTAAGGTTGTCAGATATCAGTTGGGACCACGAAGTGAATACCGATTTGCGCGGCGATATTGTATTTATCGTCGATGATTTAAGCGGACTGTATGGCGTGCCAGTAATCGATAACGTTTCGGGTGATGGAAATGTGCGCATTGCAAGCGAACATGCGCATCCGTTGTATGCAGATGTTGGATATGTGATTGATAATCAGTTGTTTGTAAAGCGCGTTCGTGAAACGGACTATAAAAAGATTTTTGGTAATGATATGGGTGTGTTCTTGAATAATTTGCGCAGGCAAAATCCGGATGATGGATTGTTGCAGGCGTTGGATGCAGCCAAGGATATGAACGCCCTGAATGATATTATGGGGCGGTCTGTGCGTATGAATCGAGATTTGCTGTTGAGGTCGGTGCGCGTGCTGGGTGGACTTAATAATATGTTCCCAAATGCGGTCAGGACGGGTTTTGATGTGAATTTTGATGGCGTGCTTTCAGATGATTTTTATTCGTATGCTGTAGGTGCGGGAATTTCTGGTGGTTTTGATAGGCTTAAATTAGGGATGGGTGTTTATTTGGGGAATGTTGAATATGTGACAGAATTGGATGAGTTTGTCGGAATGTACTATGGCTTGAATCTGGGGGCAGAATATTTGATGCAAAACAATTTGTTCGTGCGTGGTGCTATGAATGTAATGCGGTTTGATTTTGATATAGGCGATGCGTTCTATAATGATGAAGTTATAAATAATCCATCAGTTATTTATGCCGGTAGTATGGCGGATTTTGGGTATCGTTATAATTTCGCCGATTCGTTTTATGCTGCACCATTTGTGGGACTGGATGTAATTGGAACCAATGTTGCAGATGTCTTAGATATTGATGTGCGTGGTCGTGTTGGGGCGGATGTGGGCTATATGTATCAATTGTTTGGAATTAGTTATGATTATGGCGTTGGAATCAACACAAATTCAGATAATGAATTTATGGCAAATGTTCGTGCAGGTTTTTGGTCTGAATACGATGGGGCAGGGGCAAATGTGGATTTGACCGTGTCGCGCATGTTTGGTGTGTGTTCTTATAAAATGTCAATTGGTGGTAAATTGTGGTTTTGATTTAATCAGAAAATTTACCGCGCAGGGATGCCTTGTTTGCAGCCGTTATTGTTATGTTGGCCAGTTCTGGTGCATCGTCGCGAAATTCAACAATGCATTGTTGCATGAATGGTGTGCGATAGACCAGATGGCGACCGGTTTTGTCTGGGCCTTCTAGTAGACAGGATAAGGTCTGGTCAATGCAACTTTCGTTAAATTCACGTTGAACTTCGTTTAAGTATGTGTCCAATTTCGCAAGGCGTGCGGCTTTGACGTTTTCTGGAATTTGATCTGGCATTAGTGCCGCCGCTGTGTGTGGGCGTGGTGAGTATTTGAATGAATATGAATTTATGTATTTTATTTGTTCAGCAATCCGCATTGTTTGTTCAAAATCCGAATCGGTTTCACCAGGGAATCCAACAATAAAATCTGATGAAATTTGAATGTCAGGACGCGCCAGTTTTAGTTTGCGAATAATGTCTGTGTATAATTCCAGGCTGTATGGGCGGTTCATGCGGGTCAGAACATTGGGTGCGCCACTTTGGATTGGCATGTTTAAAAATGGTAATAATTTTGGTTCCGTTTTAAACATATCAATCAGGTCATCTGTCATTTCAGTTGGGTAACTGGATGTAAAGCGTATACGCATGATTTCTGGGATTTTTGCGGTTTCGCGAATCAAGTCAGACAGACGATATAGTGTGCCGTTTTCGTCGATAAATTTGTATCCATTTACGTTTTGACCCAAAAAGCAAATTTCAATTGCGCCTGTTTTTGCAGCGTGTATTGTTTCTGCCATTACGGATTCAAATGAACGTGATATTTCGCGGCCGCGTGTGTATGGAACAATGCAATATGTGCATACATGGTTGCAGCCTTCTTGGATTGGAATGTATGCAACACGGGGTGATTTTTCCATTTGTGGCAATTCATCGAATTTTTCAAGACCACCTAAATCAATATTCAACAGGCGTGAGTCTGGGTTTTCAAGAATTTGAGGTAATTTGTGATAACTTTGTGGCCCCAACACAAAGTTTAAATCGGGGATTCGACGAAAAGCGTCCGCACCCGATTCGCGTGCGACGCAGCCAACAATGCCAAACAGGGCGGTTGGTTTTTTTGCGCGTCGAATGCGTCCTAATGCGGAAAAGACTTTATCCGTTGCCTTGGCGCGAACTGCGCATGTGTTTAATATGATGATGTCTGCGTCGGAAATGTCGTCTGTACGCACCATTCCGTGGTGTTCCAGCATTGCTGCAATACGCCACCCATCATAAACATTCATTTGACAGCCAAAGGTTTGGATAAAGAATTTTTTCATGGTTTTGTGCTTTATTTGTTTTTTGTGCGTTTGTTGCGCAGTTGCTTTGCCTGGTGTTGTTGTGCTGTATTAAATGCACGTCGACATGCGCGCATGCGCTCGGTCCATTCTGCTTGATGGATTTTAGACTTGGCTTCGGATGTTGCCATTTCGCGCAAGATACGCTTTATAGAAGAGTACATTTTTATTTGTTCTGGGTTCTTGTCGAACATATTTGATTTTGTTTATGGGCGTTTTTGATTTCCTGTGCGCGTTGCCAGTTGCGCAGTTGCTTTGCCTGGTGTTTGGATATGGCAGACAGTGCTTCGCTGTGCGACATTTCTCGTTCAGAATCAACTGTGATTTCAACCAGGCCATATTCAATGCCCGTGATGCAATCGTTTTTTGTTATGCCAATTACTTTTATAGTATTTTTCTTTGCCATTTTATTTGTCCTTTTGTTTTTTCTATGCCAATTTTTTTCTTAAAATTTCATTTACTACGGCTGGGTTTGCGGTTCCACCTGTTTTCTTCATTACATTACCAACAAAGAAACCAAGCAAGCCGACTTTACCGGATTTATATTGTTCAACCTGGGATGGATTTGCAGCGATGACTTCGTCAACAATTGATTCAATCGCGCCGGTATCTGTCATTTGTTTCATGCCAAATTTATCTGCGATTTCGCGTGGTGTACCGGATTCGCCGTCCAACATTTTGATGAAGATTTCTTTGGCCTGTTTACCATTGATTGTGTTTTCAGAAATCATATCAACCAATTCAGCCAGGTCGGATGGTGTGATAATACGCATTTCATCAACAATGCCAGATTTTTCATTTTTTACATCCCAATTTTCTGGGTGTGCAAACAATTCAGAAATCATCCAGTTGGCAATTGCCTTGGCGCGTTTTGTGTTGCCATCAACCGCAGAATCATACCAATGTGATATATCGGTTGTTTCGGTTAAACGTGCCGCATCATATTCAGATAGGCCGAATTCATGCGTATAGCGCGCGCGTGTCGCGGATGGTAATTCTGGCATGCTTTTGCGGATGCGTTCGATTTGTTCGTCTGAAATTTCAATTGGCAACAGGTCTGGATCCGGGAAATAACGATAGTCCAGCGCGTCTTCTTTGCTGCGCATTACGGATGTTGTACCGTCGTCTTGGTGGAATCGCATCGTGTCCTGGGTGACGGTGCCACCGTTTTCATAGATTTCTATTTGACGGCGCGCTTCGTATTCAATCGCGGTTTTAATAAATTTGAATGACACCATGTTTTTTGTTTCTGTGCGTGTGCGGAATTCAGTTGAACCCACAGGACGAACTGATACGTTTACGTCTGCGCGCATAGAGCCTTCTTCCATATTTGCCTTAGACACACCCAGTGCGCGTGCAATTTCACGAATCGCACGCAGATAGCGTTCGGCTTCGTCAGGTGATGAAATATAGGAATTGTTTTCTGGATTTTTTGTGTCCAGGTATGTGACGATTTCCAGCAACATTACACCCGTGCGGTTAAAGTCCACAAATGATTTGTTCGGATGCATGTCATGTTTGTTTTTTGCGGCGTCTTGTTCCATATGTGCGCGTTCAATTAAAATTTTCTTTGGGTTGCCATCGTCGCCCATAATTTCAACCCAGCCACGACCGACAACCGGTGCTTCGTCAGCAGGTTGTGAAATCTGATAGCCCTGGGGCAGGTCGGGATAGAAATATTGTTTGCGGGCAAAACGACTGGTTCTGGAAATTTCAGCGTTAATGCCAAGGCCGAATTTAATGGCCTGGTCAACACAGTATCTGTTCAATACCGGCAGCATGCCCGGCATTGCAACATCGACCATTGATACCTGGGTATTTGGGGCGACGGTCGGGTTATAGTCCGCAGATGCACCGCTGAATAATTTCGATTCGGACAGTACTTCGATATGTGTTTCAAGCCCGATTACCAGTTCCCAATCACACGTTTTGCCTTTTATCGTAAACATTTTTTCTTTTTCCCTTGCTTTTTTGTTTTTCGTATCTTATTATTGTCCTCGCGTTGGCTAGGTAGCTCAGTTGGTAGAGCAAGGGACTGAAAATCCCTGTGTCGGCGGTTCGATTCCGTCCCTAGCCACCATCTCCTTTCTGAATTCGACCGAGTGGTCGATTTTTTTATTGTCCAAGAAGATGGTATTAGAACAATTCACCTTAAAACTCCTGTGGTCGGCGGTTCGATTCCCGTCGGCTCGCCACCATCTCCTTTCTGAATTCGACCGAGTGGTCGATTTTTTTATTCCAGAAAGAAGTGGACGTTGTTTTCATTTTATTTCCCCATAATCGTTGTTGGGCGATTGTCAATGTTGGCCGCGGATTCGATATGCTTGGCCAATTGCAGAACATGCATGTCGTCAAAGCGTGTGCCAACCACCTGTATCCCCAGAGGCAGGCCGTTTGATGCCAATCCGCATGGTACGCTGCACGCAGGTACGCCCGCCAGGTTCATCGCAACTGTGAATAAATCCAATGCATAGTATTCCAATGGCGATAAATCCGATGCCAATGGCATAGCGGTGCCAGCAGAAGATGGGCATACAATTAAATCGCATTGTTCAAATGCGGTATTAAAACTGTCCGCAATCATGCGACGAACACGGGCAGCCTGCATAAAGTATACGTCATACGATTCGCTGCTTAATACCGCGGTGCCGATAATCATACGGCGTTGTACTTCGTCACCAAAGCCCGCTGCGCGCGTTTTCTTGAATGTATCATAAATGTCGCGACCTTCGACACGCAGACCATAACGCATGCCATCATAGCGTGCCAGGTTTGATGATGCTTCGGCCGGCGCGATGATATAGTATGCCGCCAATGCGTCCAAGATGTTTGGAATTGATACTTCTACAATTTCTGCGCCCATGGATTTCAAATCGGCAATTCGTTTTTCGAACAATGTCTTCATGTCGTCTGAAATTTTAACATCGTTAAATTCGCGAATAATGCCAACGCGTAATTTTTTGCCTTGGCCTAAAATTGGTTTTAATGGTTCGGTGCATGTGAATCCGTTTGGCGCACTGGTGGAATCCTTGGCGTCATGCCCCGCCATAGCGGATAACATTAACGCAGCGTCATCAACTGTGCGTGTGATTGGACCCGGTGTGTCCAAACTGGACGCAAATGCAACGCAGCCCCAACGTGAACACAGACCGTATGTTGGTTTCATGCCAACCATGCCGGTAATTGCCGCAGGGAATCGAATTGAACCACCTGTGTCGGTGCCAGTTGCGGCGATTGCCAGACCGCCCGCCACAGCAGATGTAGAACCGCCCGATGAACCACCGGCGGTTAATTGTTTTTCAATTTGCCATGGGTTAATTGGTGCACCAAAGAATGATGTCTTGCTGAATGTGCCCATGGCGAATTCGTCCAGGTTTGCCTTGCCTAATAATACTGTTCCAGCGTTAATCAAATTTTGTGAAACGGTGGATTCATATTCGGGTACAAAGTTTTCCAACATGCGTGATGCTGCCGTTGTGCGAATGCCGCATGTCGCAAATAAATCCTTCATCGCGATTGGCAAACCGTCCAGGGGCAGGGCATTGCCCGCCGCGCGACGTGCGTCGGATGCAGCAGCGTCAGCCATTGCACGTTCCGGTGTGGTTGTGATATAGCAATTCAAATCTGCACCATATTTTTCAATTCTTTCTAAATACGCACGCGTTAATTCCACCGCGGAAATTTCGCCGCTGTTTAGTTTTTGTAATGCTTCGGTAAGTGTAAGGTTTATCATCTTTTTCTTCTTTTATTTTTGTTTGTTGTTCAAATAGGATTTGACGCTTGCACTGTGAAACAATTTCAATTTTGCGAAAAATTTTTCGCGTTGTTTTTGTGATAGTTGTATACGTGGATTGTTCAATAGCGCATGTAGGTATTCAAAGTATTTTTTGTCCAATAATAAGACCCCGTATTTCTTTTGCAATATAGAATGTAAATATGGTTGGGCCGTTAATACAGGGGAATTAAAATGGTCGTTATTTATTGCGTAATAAATTGTTTCGGCGTGCGCTTCGGGCAGTTTGCTTAATTTCTTGGTTATCGTGGATGGGTGCAGTTTTTTACCACGATGTGCAATGTTGTATCCGATTAGTAATTCGGCAACACGTTTGGCGTCCAGGATAGATTGTTTTATTTCGTATTCTGCCAAAAGCTCTCCCAAATATTCCATATATTCATAATATTCTGGGCAGTCTAGTAAGTCTTCTGCATTAAAGTTTATATTGTGTCTTTTTGCAAGTTTGTCAGCCTGAAAATCGTAATTTTCAGAAGCGACTATCATCTGGTTTGATAGGTTGTCAAAGTTTCTTAAATGTTTTTTATTGAGTTTCATCGTTGTGCCTGTTTTATTTTTGTTTTTCCATCGCGTAGTGTTGTGGGTATAAGATTGCACCCAATGTATTGCGTATAAATTCGTCGACACATTTACCGTCTTTTAAATTACGTGCGCAATATTTTAATTTTGAAGTGTTGTCCATTTTGCGATTTGTTTTTGCACATTGTGGTTTTGTGTCGTAATAAAACAAACCGTCCAAATTCAGCGAAGAATAGCGTGGACCAAAAGATGGTACGTTACCAAAGCGTGCCTTGTCGCTGTATTCAAGACATAGCGTTTTTATGCATGCATTGGGTGCGGATGTTTTGGTGTTAAATGCGGACATTAAGGATTGCCGTTCCGCTTCTGAAATGTGGCCCAATGTTGCAATGATGTCCGGAAAGTGTTCGTGTGGTTCGTATGACACAAAGTGTACAGGGATATTTTTTTCTGAATTTGACATTTTGTTCCCTTTATTCTCCGTCCATAACCTTGGGTACTGCGAAATAACCGCGTGATGTGCCGGCGTTGTCTGGTGTGTTTGCCAAGACTAAATCGCGAATATTGCCATCGGTTACCACGTCATCGCGCATCGGTAATTTATGTTCAGATGGGTTTAGTAATGGTTCAACGCCAGTCGTGTCAATTTTTTGCAGTTTATCCAACCATTCAACAACCGAATCGATGTTCATTTCGGTCAATTTTTCATCTGAAATTTCAATCTTTATCAGGTCTGCGAATTTTTGTAATTGTTGCTTGCTAAATGCCATTTTCAATCCTATATTTATAAAGTAAAGGGATTATACAATGATTTTGCCAGATTTCAAGGCTTTTCCGCGCATGGGGCGCATTTTGGGAATTGATTGGGGATTGCGCCGAATTGGGGTTGCTGTATCAGACCCAACGCGTCATTTTGTGTTTGTGCGTGACGCGATTGTTTTGCCGCGTGGCGCAGATTTTCATGCGGCGCGTGTGGCCGATGTGGCGCGTGCAGAAAATGTAGTTGGAATTGTTGTTGGGTTGCCTGTGCGAGAAGATGGAACGGAATCGGAAACAACAAAAATGGTGCGTGATTTTGTGGCAGGGTTAGAGGCAAAAACAGAATTGCCAATATGTCTGATTGAAGAAAATTTGACGTCGGCAATCGCCCAGGAAAATATGGGGCGTGTGCGTGTTCGGGATTTAAAGGAACGATTGGATTCGGAATCCGCCCGTGTTATATTGGAGAATGCAATTGCAATAATAAACCGGGATTAAAAAGCCCGGTTTATATGCGTATAGCGCGTTTTTTATTCTTCGTCTTTGTCGGGGATTTGTCCGTCTGCAGATAGCAGAACCGCGACCCAACGCGTAGAGTCAAATTGTGCGCATATGATATAAATTGCAACCAATAAAGGTACGCTGAAAAACATGCCGGCAATCCCCCAAATCATTCCCCATACAACCAAATTTATCAGAATCGCCAGGGTAGACAGGTTTAATGTTTTGCCAGTTAATTTTGGTTCTAGGATGTTGCCGAATAGTATTTGCAGGGTGATTAAGCCAACTGCGGTCAGTATCGGTTGTTGTAATGTTGGTGAAGATATTAATGAATATAAGATTGGTAATGTGCATGCAACAATGGCACCGATTGTAGGGATGTAACTGGTAATGAATACGATAAATGCCCAGACGCCTGCAAATTCGACACCGATGAAATGTAACCAAATAAATGATGCAATACCCGTTATCGCAGAGATGGCTGTTTTTACGAACAAGTATTTTTTCATGTTGGTGTCAATGCTGTCTAAAATATAGCGCATTTTTTTATGTTGGCGACGGCTGGGGAACATGGCGGCAAATTTGCTGTTGAAAGTGCTTTGTTCAACAAACATAAATATCAAATATACCAGAACCATTCCCAACGATGTGGCGATGCCAGCAACCGATGCGCCAATGTTGGCTGCGACTTTGGTAAGATTGGGTATCATGTTCGAATCAAAATGTAGCCCGACGGATTTAGATAAGTATGTTCCTAAATCGGCCAGTTTTTCTTGAATTGTGGGCAGGGCATTTGTTAATTCCGAGAACATAGGACTGATTTGGGTCATAAATAGGTATACAATTGTGCCAATTGTTGCAATCGTTCCGATGTAGGATAACCAGTCAAACGCAAGAGATAAAATGCGAGCCTGTCTGTTTGTTGGATTTTTATATGGCAGGACGCGACGATAGTAATCGGAAATTGCGTTCATTAGGTACCACAAAAATGCCGCGACCAAAAGTGGTATTAAGATAGAACGGGCAATCCATAGAAAGAAAATTATGGCGGTAAAAATTATGATTCCGTGCATGTGTGTTTCCTTTGTGTGCCAATAAATCGTGCGTATAGCGCGTTTTATTGTTGTTGTGTTTCAATGATTTCTGTGTCAGAAATGGTCAGTTGTACATCTTGGGTTGTTTTCGGTATGAAGGCATAAAAACCGATAAACAATATTATCAATGCGATGTTAAATATGATGGCTGTGTTCGTGTATTTGCCAGGTATGCTTTTAATGAAGTTTTTTGTGCCACGTTGCAGGGCCCAAATACCAAAGATTAACGTTAGCGAGAAGGTTAATAATACTGCATTAAATCCAAAGAAGAATCCTGAAAGTAAGGTGACTGCGATGAACGTTGCAATTGTGTGTGTTGGACGTGATACAACCCAATTCATTGCATTGGTTAGGTGTTTGGATTTAGGAATATATGTTGGTGTTTTTGTGACACCATAATCCAGAATGTAGCCAGGTGTCCACAGAGCAGCAAAACCAAATGGCATACTGCAAATGATTTTCCAGGTTGGGATGTTTAATTCGCGTGCGCGACGGAATTTTGCATAAATGTTTGCAAACAGTAATCCAAGCAGATAGAGATAAAACAGTAATGACGCGGTTAGGGCGATGATGAATGTGCCAGATATGTTTGAACCCATCGTTAATAAATAGAACAGGATTTGTTGGGCGTATTTTACTGTCAGGTATGAGCCCGCGATGAATAAGACGGATAATATTGTTGTTTGCGTGTTGTGTATTGCGACAAACGAAGTGCGATCCATCTTTTCGCGTGGCAGGGATTTGATTTGTATTGCGATTGCGCCAATGAAGCCAATTGATAATAATGTTACTAGTGGTGCCTGGGGCATTGTGACAGGCGTGTAAATTGCGCTTGCAATCAGGCTGTATATAAACGCGGTTGTTATCATTATGCCAAAGGAAATTAAGGCGAATTTCAGTGGCGACCATAATGTCCATGTGGAAAAATTTTTTGTGTTAGTTTTTTTCATTTTATCCCCCTGAGTCTTTGTTATTTTATCATAATTTTGCCGTTTAATAAAGTTGTGGTGTGTGTGGGATGGACGGCCTTTGTAAATGCATCCTGGTGGCTGATGAATATAAATGTTGTGTCGGGCATTTGAGCGATGGTGTTGGCAATCAGTTTTTGTGTGTCTGTGTCTGCACCAGAATCAGGTTCGTCCAAGATTGCTAAACGTGGGTTAGTCATTATAAGGCGCAAAAGCATTATGCGTTTGCGTTCGCCACCAGAAAAACCGACGTTGATGCTGCGGTTCAGCCATTCGCGTGGTATGCCCAGACGTTCGCGTGCTGATTCCAGATTTTGTAAAAATTCACCCATAGACAGGTCGTGGCCCGTTTGAAAATGCGCGTGTGCGGAAATGGAATGTTTCAGAAAACTGATGACCGTCAGGCCTGGGATTTCTGGTACATGCTGGGCGCCCAGAAAAATACCCAATAGGGCGCGTGTGGTTGCGTTCTCGTTTGTTATGTCGCGTCCATCAAAAATGATTTTTCCAGATGTGATTTTGTATTCGGAATTGCCGGCGATTGTTTGTGCCAGAGTGGATTTGCCAGAACCGTTGTGTCCCGCCAGCAAGTGACGTGCGCCGCGGGTAATAGTTAGGTTTATATCCGTTAGTAATTCTTTGTCGCCAAAGGATACGCTTAAATTTTTTATTTCCAGCATTTTTTATTCCTTGGATAGTGCCATTTGTATTAACTGTTTTGATTCAACCAAAAATTCCATTGGTAGGCGCGATAGTACAGGGGTGGCGGCGGCACCGATAATTAACGCGATTGCTGCATCTGTTTCAATGCCTGCCATGTTTAGATAATTTAATGTGGCGGTGTCTATTGCGCCAGTTGTAGCCTCGTGCGATTGGGTGTTGTTTTGCCCGCCGTGAATGATGCGGGGCAGGGTGTTCGCTGTGGCGTTATTGCCGATTATGCGACTGTCGCATTTAGAGGCGTTTGTGCAGCCGTTGCCTGTAAAAGATACAAGGCTGCGAAATGTCTGGGATGACGTATCGGTTGCGACGCCATAAGATACGATGTTCGATACACTGTTGTCGCCAATGTGTATCATTTTTGTACCGGTGTCGGCCATTTGGGCGCCGCGTGTAATTGATAGAGAATAAAAGTCGCTATACGCATGGTTTCCGCGCAAAATTGTGGATGGGTATTTCCAGGTTAGGGCGCTGCCAACCTCCATCTGGGTCCATAGTAATTTAGCGTTGTTATGACATAGACCGCGCTTGGTTACAAAATTTAAAATACCGCCGTTGTTTCTTGTTCCGTCAAAGTCGCCGGCAAACCAGTTTTGTACAGTTGCGTATTTGACGGTTGCGTTGTCCAAGACGACAATTTCTACAACACCGCTGTGCAGTTGGTGATTTGGACGACGGGGGGCGCTGCAACCTTCCATGTAACTTAATTCGGCGCCGGTGTCGGCAATAATCAGTGTACGTTCAAATTGTCCAATTTTTGCGGTTTCAATTCTGAAATAACTGGCCAGGTCAATTGGGCATTTTGTGTTCGGTGGAATGTAGACAAATGTGCCGTCTGAAAATACGGCGGCATTTAACGCTGCAAAAAAGTTGTCGGTGCTGGGGACGACCGTGCCCAGATATTTTTTTACCAGGTCTGGGTGTTTTACAACTGCGTCCGAGAATGGTAAAAATATTATTCCTAGTTTTTCTAATTCGGCGGTGTATGACGTGTGGACGGAGCGACTGTCGATTACTGTGTCGGTTGCCATGCCCATTAAGGCACGTTTTTCGCTGTCGGGCAGGCCCATTTTGTCGTATACGGATTCAAGGTCGCTGTTATCTATTTCGCCAGGTTCGTTATAGTAGTTCAACGCGTCATAGTCGATTGGCGTGTATTCAACATCCGCCCAATGGGGTTCGGTCATGTTTTGCCATGTGCGATATGCATCTAGACGCCATTGAAGCAGCCAGTCTGGTTCGTTTCGTTTGGCGGATATTTCACGAATAAGATCTGTAGATAGTTTCGCCATGTGTTAATTGCTTTGGGTTGCTAACTGTTTTGCCTGGGCAAAAAAAGTCAGCGATTGGCCCAATAGGCCGTCAGTAAATGTGTTAGATAGCAGACCGTCTGGTTCGGTTGTTGTTAGGTGATGCAGGAAATTGTCCGCACGGCGCATATAGTTGTCTATGCTGCGGGCGACTTCGGAATCAAGTTTGATTGCACGGCGCAGTTTTTCCAAAGCAAATGGGTTTTTTGCGTATTCGTCCATAATGCCACCCAATGCGCGCCACAGGGCATGTTCTTGGGTGTTGCGGGGCATGATGTCAATGGATGCCATGATTGGAATCAGGTTTTGCAACAGGTCTTGGTAAATCATTTCAGCGTTTTCTGCGACTGCGTTAGTTGCAGATTTGTTCTTCAGGACAGATTGAATTTTAACAATCAGCGCATATTGGTGTTCCAATGTCTTGCCAATGTCGTTGATACGGTTGTTTATGCGATAGATGTACAGCGAAATACCGCCGATAAGTAAAACAATGATGCTAAGCAGACCAAAAATAATGATATTTTCCATAAATGCCCCCTGAAAATGCTGGTTTGTTCGTGGATAGTATAACATCTTTTGCCGATTCGCGCGATTTATATGCGTAATTAATTTTTTTGATTGATTTATGTGTGTTTTAGGTCTTGCACAGATTCGGTCAAATTGTTATAATAATTATTAATTAAGGAAGAATATTCAAGGAAAGGAAGGTTTTTATGTTCCGTAAAATTTTGATTATTGCCATGTTTGCAGCGGCAGCGGGGTATTGTTCTGCTGCGGAATTTTTGCCACAGGTGGTTACGTCAGAAGTGTTTTATGAACAAGATAAAATTGTTGATGAAGACAAATATCAACAGGTTGATGTAGCCGAGAGTTATGAAATGCCAGTTGAGGTGCCTGCGTGGCCATTGGCGGGTTCTGATGCCGATGTGGAAGTCGCGTGCGAGAGTGGTGCGTGTTCTAAAACAAAACAGAATGATAATATTCGTATCGTGTCCAAAATAGGGGCTGATTTGGTTGTAGAAAATAACTTTAATTTGGGCGCGCGTGGTGAGTTTACAGGTTGGTCTGGTGGTGCGAATATGCTGCATGGTACACAGATTCCGGTTGGCTTTGATGAAGAGTGTGATGGGTCTGAAATGTCATTGTTGCATCGTGAAGTTTTAGAAGATGATGGTGGCAATGTTTTGGCTGTGTCGCGTAGTGGCCGCAAGAATTGTGGTAAGTATGCTGATGGGTACGAAGCGTTTGCTGTTCGTAACGGTATGAAGGTGGAATCTGTTCAGGACGATACAGAGGTTGTGGAAGAAGAAACAGAAATTGCTGTTGATGTTTCTGCAGATGCAGAGGCCCCAGTTAATTTGACCGATCAGGTTCGTTCTTGGGTCGTTGCGAATGGACAGACTTTGCGTGAAGTTTTGCAGTCATGGTGCGATAAAGAAGGCTGGGATTTGGTATGGGCAACATCGCGCGAATATCCAATCGAGGCTAGTGCTGTGTTCAAAGGGCGATTTGTTGATGTCGCATCAGCGTTGGTTCGTAATTTTGGACGTGCGACACCAATCCCATATGCAAAGTTCTATAAAGGTAATAGAGTGTTGGTAATTTCAACAAACGAAGAATAATTGTCCCTGACAGATGGCGTAGGAGAATAAAGTATGAGAAAGTCATTAAAATTTTTAGTTCTGTGCGGTGTGGTTTTGGCAATGACAACGGGTTGTGCCAAACGTGAATCTGCCAAGGTTGCGGCATCTGTGGATCAGGATTTTATCAATGCATATGATGCGTTTGAAATGGCAAAGAATCCGCGCGCCAAAGTGGCAAGTGGTGATACCGTTTCTATGTCCGAAGGTGTTTGGTTGGGAAATAAATCGATGGTGTTGGAACATCGTAATAATTTGCCATCTAAATTTGAAACGGACACAGGTGTTACTATTTTGTTGAATGAACCGGTGTCGTTGCAGGTCTTGGCAAATGATATCTATTCAATTACAGGTATCCCGGTTAAGATTGATGGACAGGTGTCTTCTGATAAATTGAAGAAATTGGTTAATGTTGCGTATACTGGTAAATTGTCGGGGTTGTTAAGTCAGGTCGCAACCGATTTGGATTTGTTGTGGTATTATGATAAAAACTCAATTGTTTTCTATGAGACAGAAACCAAGACCTTTACTTTGTATGCGCTGGGAACCGAGGTAGCGTATCAAACATCCGTTTCTACAGATAATTCTAATGAGGTGTCATTAGAATCTACGTTAAAGGAATGGGATGAAGTCGAAAATGCAATTGAGTCTATTATTGGCAAGGCAGATAATGCAGACTTTACCGTTTCGCGCAGTTTGGGAACAATTACGGTTACTGCGTCTCCATCGATTTTGGCGCGTGTGGGTGAATATATTGAACGTCAGAATAAACGTCTAAGTCAGTTGATTACAATTGATGTTAAGGTTCTGCAGGTTACTATTTCAAATGATTCTGCGTTTGGTTTGAATTTGGCGGCGGCGATTAATTCAACGTCAGGATTGAATATTGTTGCAAATCCAAAGAATAATTTGGCATCAACCGAGGCAAGTTCTATGAATATTGCAGTGTTGTCAAATACTGTGTCCGCATTAACAGGTGCGACACATATGGAAGGCAATTCTGTGGTTGAAGGTGCGTATACAAATGATCAAATTATGAATGGTTCTTTGGCAGGGGCAGCAGGCAGTAATGCATTGATAGAAGCGTTGGCAAAGCAGGGTAAAGTTTCGTTGGTGACAAACGTTGGTGTGACGACCCGCAGTAATCGTGTTGCACCAGTCAGCAATACGCGTACAACAGGTTATATTAAACGTTTTGAATCACGCAACTTTACAACAGTTGAATCCAGCACGGTGGATCAGGATGATTTGGAAACAGGATTCACAATGCAGTTGTTGCCAAACGTTCTGGAAAACGGAAAAATTTTGTTGTTGTTCCGTATGTCTGTGCGTGAATTGTTGCGTATGTCAACCCAGACAATTGGTGAAGTTACTTTGCAGTTGCCAGAGGTTGAAGAACGTAGTTTCATGCAGGAAGTTATAATGGAATCTGGTCAGATGTTGGTTGTGTCGGGCTTTGAAAAACAGACTAGCGAAGATACACGCTATGGTTTGGGTGATCCGGACTTTATGGCATTGTCTGGTTCCCGTGAAACATCGGCCACGCGTGAGGTGTTGGTTGTTATTCTGACACCACAGGTTCTGGTCAGCCCAATGGATGTAGAACGTAGTATTCAGCAGCACTGGGGCGCGCCGCTAAATTAAAATAAAATCTAATGGCGTATCTATGGGCGGGGGCGACATCTCATGTAGCATTTGTACACTACGATTCCCGATTTGATTTTATCTAAATCATTCTATTTAATTTAAGCCTGGCAAGGAGTTTGTTTGCGACGTTGTTGGAACTGTTCCGCATCTAAATGGTTCTAATTTATTTTTAATAATTTCGATGTTTTTTGTTGACAGAATTTGATTTTGGTCTAAGATTCCATGAAAAGGAATGTTTATGGAAATCAAATATAATTTAACGCCACAGCAGGCGCAGCGTTTTGAACAATTGCGTCGTATGTCGCCGAATGCGTATGAAAAAATATGTAAGGGATGCGGTTTGTGTTGTTTGTGTAAAACAGGGACAGATATGATAACCCTTTATACGCGACTGTCTTGTAATTGCCTTGATTTGAAAACGCGACGTTGCATGGATTATAATAATCGTTTAAAGGTACGGGAAAACGAATGTGTTAAGGTGACGCCAGAATTGGCGGTGCGGGGTGATTTGCTGCCTCGGACATGCGGGTATGTAGAATATATTTATGGGCCGGGGGCGCCGATTAATTTTGATTGGTCGTGTGTAAGACCTGTGGGGCAATTGGATTTTGATAACTTGGTGGATGTAATTCCAAATATAATTACGGATTCTGTGAATTGGAAACGCAGATAAAAATCCCCCGGTTGGGGGATTTTTATTTTTGTGCCTGTTGACGTGCCATGAATTCGGAAATCAGGCGTTCGCGTAGGGCAATCTGTTTGTTCAAATCGCGGCGTGACGCGTGATTCAGATGTGACATGTAATCTTGTTTATAACCATCAAAAATGTACATCATTTCTGGGTACAATTGGACAACTGGTTTACCAGTATACTTGTCCAAATATTCAATAATCTGAGTTGAAATTTTCTTACCCATGATTTCACGCAGTACAGCGTGCTTTGTTGCCATATCTGATGCGCCAGGATTAGGAAATTTTGTAAATTTTAACCAGTCGCTTGTTTGAACATGTTTGCCGTTCAGTATGATTACCGCCATTGGTGTGGTTTTGCAGCCTTCAAATAAACCTAGTGGTGCAAATGGTGAAAATTGAATCTGGTATGTGTTTTTCTTTTTCTTGGACACATGGTTTTCTGGGATTGTTGTTGCTCTAGGCGTAGCAACAATTTTTGCTCGTTTTAAAAAATTCATTTTACATTCCCTTTAAGGTTGATTGTTTGTTTATGTATAATATATAGCACAAAAACATAAATTGTTAATAAGGGTGTGAAAAAATATATCGGGGGGTGTCCCCGATATAGATTCCTAGACGAATAAGTCTTTTACGAATTGGGCGTGTTCAGTGATAAACTTGAAACGGAATTCAGGCTTTTTGCCCATCAGTTCAGAAACAATAGTGCGTGTTTTTTCTGTGTCTTCGGCACCTTCTTCGGTGCGTGGGGGCAGTTCAACACGTATCAACCGGCGCGTTTTTGGCGACATGGTTGTTTCCTTTAACTGGTTCGGCATCATTTCACCCAACCCTTTGAATCGTGATATTTCAACGCGTTTGTTTTTGTATTTTGTTGCCTTTAACTGTTCCAGTTCTTCGTCCGTATCAACATAGATTGATTCTGTGCCACAGGTTAATTTATACAATGGTGGGCAAGATAGATATAAGTGTCCGCCATAAATCAACTGTGGCATGCATTGATAAAAGAATGCCATCAATAATGATGCGATGTGGCTGCCGTCAACGTCGGCATCGGTCATGACAATAATTTTTTCATAACGCAGTTTGTCTTCGTTCCAATCTTTGGCGGTGCCTGCGCCGATAATGTCAATCAGTTCATTTAATTCCTTGTTCGCGCCAAAGCGTTCGTCAGAATTTGATACGACGTTCAAAACCTTGCCACGCAGGGGCATGATTGCCTGGGTTGCGCGATCGCGCGCCTGTTTTGCTGTACCGCCCGCCGATTCCCCCTCGACAATAAATAATTCTGTGCCGGCGATGCCGTGTTTTGAACAGTCTGCCAGTTTCGCAGGCATACGAATACGCTTGGTTGGGGTTTTGCGTGCAACGTCTTTGACTTGTTTGGTTTTTATGCGTGCGTTCGCAAGATTGATTACAAAGTCCAGTAATGCATTCGCTGTTTTTGGGTCGGACGCCAAGAACATTTCCCATGGGTCGCGCAGGGCGTTTTCGGTGAAACGTGCAACCTCGGGATTAGAGAGTTTTTCTTTGGTCTGGCCCAGGAATTGTGGTGTTTTATAAAATACAGATACAATTGCAGCGACGGAATCAAATACGTCGTCGCCAATGATTGTAGCGGCGGCTTTGTTATTAACCTTTTCGCCGTATGCCTTAATCCCCTTGGTAATAGCGGATTTGAAACCTGTTTCGTGTGTGCCGCCGTCAATTGTCGCAATTGTGTTACAGTATGACGAGAAGAAACCGTCGTCAGATGCGGCGCCATTTTCGTCAGTTAAAAATGTTAGCGCCCATTCAACACGACCACAGTCGTCTGGAAAGTCAACAGAACCGCTGAAAATACGCGGTAAAATGCGTGGTTTGGAATCAGTCTTTTCCGCCAGGAAATCTGCCACACCATTTGGATAAAAGAATGTTGTGGTGGCAGGAATGTTCATGTCATCCGTC
Organism: Alphaproteobacteria bacterium; assembly: GCA_046882065.1. Classification (GTDB taxonomy): domain Bacteria; phylum Pseudomonadota; class Alphaproteobacteria; order Rs-D84; family Rs-D84; genus Enterousia. The sequence continues at coordinate 19,161 of JBKSMY010000002.1, forward strand.
AGTAATTCAGGATTACAATGCCATTCAATTTTGACGCCACGCGACAGGAAAGCCTTGGCCCGGGCCATACGATAAATTTTTATCGGTTTGAATACCGCGTTTGCACCAAAGATTTCATCGTCGATTGTAAATCTGATTTTGGTGCCATGGCCCCGTGTTGCGTCGCCGCGTGTCATTGGCGATGTGGTAAGACCGCGTGAAAATGTCTGGTGCCAGTTATAGCCGTCGCGTGCAATATCAACAATCATTTCAGATGACAAGGCGTTCACAACCGCCGAGCCCACACCGTGCAGACCGCCACTGGTTTTATAAACATTATTATTAAATTTTCCGCCAGAATGCAGGGTTGTTAATATAACCTCAAGCGCGGATTTGCCAGGGTATTTTGGGTGTTCATCAACTGGAATACCACGCCCATCGTCGGCAATTTCGATTGTTTTAGAATCGATTAAATTTACTGTGATTTTCTTGGCAAAGCCGGCGACGGCTTCGTCAATAGAATTGTCCATAATTTCAATTGGCAGGTGGTGCCATGCCTTTTCGTCGGTGCCACCAATGTACATGCCGGGGCGCAGGCGGACGGGTTCAAGACCTTCTAGGACTTGGATGTCGGATGCGTCATAAGTTTGTGTCTTTTTCTCTGTCATAATGTTAGTATTATTAAAACATTTTTGAATTTTGTGCAAGCCCAAAGAATTTCAACCTAAATCATATTTTGGGGTTGAATTTTGGGTGGCACGTTCTATATATTTGATAACGAATAATTATATGGACATATAAAATGAATAAAAACCCGTACGAAGTTTTGGGCGTGGCCCAGGATGCGTCAGATGCAGATATTAAAAAGGCGTATCATAAACTGGTGATGAAATATCATCCAGATAGAAATCCTGATAATAAAGACGCAGAAGAAAAGTTCAAGGAAGTGAACAATGCGTTTGATATTCTGAAAGATCCGCAAAAACGTGCAGCGTACGATCGATTTGGTGATGCGGCGTTCGCAGGTGGTAATGCGTCAGGTGCGGGATTCGGTGGTGGTAATCCATTCGGTAATGGTGCATTCCATTTTAATATGGGCGGTGGCGCCGGTATGGAAGATATCCTGCGCGAGGCTATGCGTGGTTTCGGATTTGGTGATTTTGGTGGCGGACCTCAGCGCGGTGCACCACAACGTGGTGGACGTGATTTGCTGGATGAGGTTGTAATAGATTTGAAAGATGCGTATTTTGGCAAAACGCATACTGTGAAATTTTCAAGTAATGTAGAATGTGAAAAATGCCATGGACATGGTACGGCGGATGGTAAGCCTGCGCCGGTGTGTCCACGTTGTGGGGGCAGCGGTTTTATTCAAACGCGCCAGGGATTCTTTGCAATGGAGGCGCCTTGTCCAGAATGTAATGGTCTGGGGCGCAAGATTGATAAAAAGTGTTCAGAATGTAATGGCACAGGTACCCAACATAAACAACGTACGTTAGAGGTTAAGATTCCGGCCGGTATCGAAGATGGTGCGCGGTTGCGCCTGGCGGGGCAGGGCGAAGCGGGTGCAAATGGTGGGCCGGCGGGTGATTTCTATTTAGATATTCGTGTGCGCCCAGATAAACGATTTGAACGACATGGCAACGATTTGATTGCGCGTATGGATGTTCCGTTTGCAACATTAGCCCTGGGGGGTGAAATTGAGGTTGAAACCATTGACGATAAAAAGTTGTCGGTAAAGGTTCCAGCCGGTACCCAGGTTGGTGAAAAACTGCGTGTGCGCGGGCATGGTATGCCGTCGGCACGTCGTGCGGGTACATATGGCGATTTGTACATAGAAATTGCGATTAAAATTCCGACCAAATTGTCAGACAAGCAAAAGAAGTTATTAAGTGAGTTCGCAGGGACCAAGTCTGATAAAAAAGGTTGGTTCTGATAAAAAAATCCCCCAACCGGGGGATTTTTTAATGAGCAAATAGCGATTAAAAACTTTTGTCATTACCGCGCAGGCGGTAATAGGGTCTAAGAAATTGTAAAAAATACTTATTTGGCGCATGTTGTGCGCGGTTTTAAGTCCCTATCCCCGCCGTCGCGGGGATGACAACTTTCTAAACAAAAATTGTAAAACAAATACCCCGTTAAACTTTTCTTTATCGGGCAATAAAAAATCCCCCGGTTGGGGGATTTGTCCTTCCATCATCTGTTATTGGATACCGACGCGGAACTGGTCACCCCATTCGGCGACATTTTGACCGCCGATGGTACATTTGATGTCTTCGAATCCATTTTCAACTTGGTTCTTTTTTACAACGTGGCTGGTAATTAAACCACCGGCTGTACCCAAGACAACACCCGCGATACTGTCAGACGCAAGGCGCGCTGTGTTAAAATTACCCTCGGCATCTTTCCATACGCTTTTCTTGTCGCGGAATTTGTCGTGAATGGATACCAATCTTGAATATGCATCGTTGACGCCTTCGGTAAGTTTGGTAATCGTAATCGTCACTTCTGCACTGGATGTCTGGGTACAGTTTTCTGGCTGTAATTCCAACAGCGAACCCCACAATTTATTAAAGTCTTGTTCTGATTTTGTGTTGGCACGGCACATTTCTTGTATTTTATTAATCAGCGTCATTATATCTGCGTTATCTTTGCATTGTGTGGCCCAATTTGCGATAAGTTTCAATGTGTCGGTATTACATTCGAATGGTTTTGTTTTGTCGCTTTGTGTTGCTTCGCAATATCCACGACCATTTCGTTCAACAAATTTCATGCCAGATACAAGACAGCGACATTCTTTGCCGGTCCATTCGGCAACCTCTTTGGGCAAATCACAACACGCTTTGCCTTCGGTCGTTGTGCGCTGTTCGCGACACGTTTTGCGATTTTCTAGCTTGGGACTACATTTGCCACACCGACATCCGTTGTCACTTTGTTTTAGACATTCAAACGTTTCTCCGCTTTTGCAATCGGCAGCTTTGGTTATTTTATCAGAACTGCCTGCAGGGCATTCTTTTTGTTTAACAGCGGCAGAAATTGGATTGCATTTTTTCTGTTGTTGGTTCCACACGTATTCTTTACCGCCAGATTCTTGACATTTACATTCATTGTTCTGCCAATACACCTTAGGGTCTGATTTTTTGGCGATAAAACAATCTAGCATAGCACCAGTTAAATAGCAATATTCGAGTGTGCTATCGTCGCGTATGTATATAAAATCCCACCTATCCAAATAGATGAAATTTGCCGTCTGATCGGTGTATGATGTAGGAACTGCGGTACATGGTACCAACGGTTGGTTTGACCATTCGTCAGAATCTGTCTGTTCGCATTTATACAGTTGCATATCGCCCGTTTTTTCCCCTTTAAAAACAGAATCTGCCGTGGTTAAAAAATATTTACCATGTGAACAGCCTTGTTCACCATCACATTCATAGACCTGACCTTTGGTCAGTTTGCCACCATTATCAGACTCAAGTTTTTTTGCCTCGTCAAATACAGCCATGCTTGTGTACATAAACTCATCATCATCTGCATCTTGCAACCACTGAAAGGATATGGTTGACCCTGGACAAAATGGCGCCCCAAACGCATTTGTCCCCAACATTATTGTTAAAACCGCCAAAAACCAAGTCTTTTTCATGGAATAACTCTCCTTTTACAATGTTGAATCTTGTTGATTCAACGAATGTGCCCCTTTTGATTATACGTCATTTTATCATAATTTCTGTTGTGTTCCAAGAATAAAAAAACCGCCATGTGGCGGTTTTTTGGATTGATGTTTTTTATTTCTTTTTCTTGTTTAATGTTTTCATGTGACCCAAGAATGTTCTGGTGTACTGGGTTGCAGACCAGATTGATGCAATCAATGACAGCCACAATCCCCAGATGCCAATTTGTGGTAAGATGTAAATTAGGTACATTAATGTGCGACTGTCGCTGGCCGGGGTGATTAATGTGCCGACTGCAAAGATTAACAAAAATGCCGCAATTGAAACCATCTGCAGGGTTGTTTTAATTTTGCCCATGGAAAAGCGTGCCTTGGGTACAGGCATTTCGATTTTCTGGGTGCCCAAGAATTCACGCAGACCAGAAATGTACAGTTCGCGTGCAATCATGATGATAACCGGGACAACTACAAACCAGACCGGCATCATGACAGACAGCATAATTAATGTGTTCACAACCAGCAATTTGTCGCCGATGTGATCCATCACACCGCCAATCTTTGTGCATGCGTTGTATTTGCGTGCCAAGTATCCGTCAAACCAATCAGATATAGCCGCCAAAACGTACAGCACGAATGTTGTCCAGTACATCTGGAACATTAATGTTGGGATAATCGCAAACGATGCCGCAATGCGGAACGCTGATAAAAAGTTAACAAAGAATTTCATATAGTTTCTCCTTTGGTTAAATAAATATATGAATATGCATATTATATCACTTCTGAATGGAAATGGGCATATATTTTTTCGGCGGCATTTTTCCCAAGGCCCGGGACGTGTTTAAGTGCGTTTATGTCCGCGTCCATAATTGCACGGACAGAGCCGAAATGTGATAACAGGGCACGTTTGCGTGTTGGGCCAATGCCGTCGATTTCGTCCAAAACAGACGCAGTCATTTGTTTTGCGCGGACGTTGCGGTGGTATGTGATTACGAATCGGTGTGCTTCGTCACGGACGGCGCGTAACATTAAGAATAGCGGGCTGTCCTTGGGCAGGTCGCGGTGTATTGTGCCGTCGGGTAATATAAAGTGTTCATCACCGTCACGAACCATACCTTTGGTTACGCCAAAAACAGGTATGTCGCCCGCCGCGCGTTTGGCAATGCGCCATTGTGCCATGCCACCGTCAACGATTATTAAATCCAATTTTGGACCGCGTTCGGTTGCGCGACGCACAAATTCCGACATCATGGCAATGTCGTTGCCGGCGCGTGATTTGTCCTGTAATTTGAAGTGACGATAACCTGATTTTTCAAAGCCGTTATGTCCGAACGTTATCATTGCGCCAACGGGCTGTTTGCCAAACAGGTGTGAATTATCAAACACGCCCGCCAATTCAATTTTTATGTTAAGCCATTTTTCTAAATCAGATACGTTTTTGTCCCAGTCTAAAATCGCGCTGTACGCATTGTTTTGGCGCTTTCCACGATTTGATGTGTGTGTCAGGGCAGCGATTTTATCGCGTGCGGCGGCCGCCGATTCAAAGTCCATTTTAGCGGCAAAGTCGCGCATCTGTTGTGTCAGGTCTGTGATTATGGGGTGGCTGTCACCGGTTAGGATTTTTCGCGCTGTACGCACGTTTTCTGCGTATTTTTGTTTGTCTGGATTTGTGCATGGTGCGCTGCAACGACCAATTTGGTGTAATAAACATGGTCGGGATCGATTGTGCATTTGTGTGTCGGTACAAGTGCGAATTTGACAAACACGCTGAATTGTTTTGATTGTTTCGTTTAATGCAGATACAGATGGGTATGGGCCATATACGTCGCGACGTTGGGATATTTTACCGCGGAATTTTAACAGCCGGGGAAAGTCGCCAGATGTTAGGGCCAACATAGGGTACATTTTCCCATCGGTCAGCATGATGTTGTATTTTGGCTTTTGGGTTTTAATCAATTCTTGTTCGCGAATCAGGGCATCTGATTCGGTTGGGGTGGTTTCCCATTCAACGCGTGTGACCAATGTGCGCATAACCTGTTTGTGTAATTCAAGTTTAGATATGTCCAGGTACTGATGCAGGCGGTTGGATAGATTTTTTGCCTTGCCTATGTACAGCAGATTGTCGTCTGCGTCATACATCTTGTACACGCCAGGGGCATGTGGTGCGTTTTCTATTAAATCCGAAAATTGAATATTCATATTATTTATGATAGAATAATATTTGTTAAATAGCAAATAAGAGGTTTTTCAATGAATCAAGAATCCGGTCGTTCTATGATTGAAATGTTGGGTGTATTGGCAATTATGGGTGTAATTACTGTTGGGGCAATTGGAATGATTTCAACCGCTATGCGTACGCAGAAGTTAACAACGGTTAATGATCAAGTAGTTCAGATGGTGACCATGGTACGCAATATTCATGGTGAATATGATGATTTTTCAAATATGAATGGAACTACGATTTTTGGTGCAATTGGTATGAGCAATAAGAATCCATACGGTGGTAATTATACGCTGTCGGTTGATCCGTCTAATCCGCGTCAGTTTATTGTTGGAATTGATGGTTTGGGACAGAATGAATGCGAATCGTTGTTGGCCAAGGCGTGGTCTGATTCGGTCGGATACCAGTTGTCAGGGGGCAAGCAGGGTGGTGCCACAGGATCATGTAAAGGTACGAATGGAACTAATTCTGTTCAGATTGTTTATGGCGAATAATTTGTGATTTTATGCCAAGTGGGGGCGCAGATGGCAGATTTTATTACAGTTTCCAAGGTCGAAGATGGGACGCGTTTGTTGCGCTGGTTTTTGCGCCAGTTCCCATCTATGCCACAAAGAGAATTTTATAAGTTGTGCCGTGGTGGACAAATTCGTGTTAATTCCAAGCGTGTCCGTGGAACGGAAATTTTGCGCGAAGGGGATGCTGTGCGCGTGCCACCAACCATTGCAGGATATGCAAAAGCAGGCCCTAGGAAGACGGAAAGTGGTGAACATTTTTCTTTGTCTGATTTAGAAGAGTTGCGCAAGTGTATCGTTCATAATGATGCAGATGTGGTTGTGTTTAATAAGCCGGCTGGGTTGGCTGTACAGGGTGGAACCGGTATCAGAAAATCAATTGATAAAATGGCGGCGGCATTGTTCCCGTATGATAAAATTGCGCTGGTGCATCGCTTGGACCGGGAAACCAGTGGAATCTTAGTCGTCGCAAAAAATCAACGGGCGGCACAAAATCTGGCGGTGCAATTTCAGAATAAGACCGCACACAAAGAGTATTTAGCGCTATTGAATGGTGATGTTAATCCGGCGTCTGGTGTGATTGATAACTTTATGTTGAAAGGTCAGGTGTTTGAAAATCCAATGCGTTTGAATAATGGAACAGGTCCGCGTCCACAACGCGCAATCACAGAATATAGTGTATTGTCAAGGGCAGCAGGATGCGTGTCGTGGGTGCGGTTTTCACCGAAAACTGGGCGTACACATCAATTGCGTCTGCATAGTGCGTTTTCTTTGAATGCACCAATTGTTGGGGATAATTTATATGGCGGCCGCCGTGAGGTGGATGGTCTGCTGGATAGTGTGCTGAAAACAAATAACTTGTTTTTGTTCGCATATAAGTTAACATTCCAACACCCGAGTACGGGTCGTATGATGACGTTGCGGGCAACAGTACCAGATTTTATGGTGCCTGTGATGCGTTTTTTGGAATTTAAGTTGCCATGAGGGTAAGAAAAAGTATTTTTTTTCCAATTGTTAGAATCCTGGGACTGTTTGTCATTGGGCTGGTGATCGCAATTGTTGTTGCGTTCAGCCAGATAAATTTGGAATCACTGCGTGGAAATTTGCTGACAATTTTGCGTGATGCAACAGGTATGCCGGTTGAAATTGATGGGGCTGTTTCATGGAAGTTTTCACTGCGCCCCAGGGTTGAACTGAATCAAGTGCGTATCGCAAACGAGTCTTGGGCGAAAAATAAATATGCATTTAGTGCAGAAAAAATTGATGTTCGATTGAATTTGATTTCTTTGTTTCGAGATAGACCAACAATTCAAAATGTTAAGGTTTATGACGCAAAGATTAATTTAGAGAAAAATTCTGCGGGAAAGTATTCGGTGGCGTCGTTGTCAAAAAAAGACGACGCAGAAAAGGTGGCCAATGGAACAATAGAAAAGTATCCTTTTAAAGATGCAGGATTGGGTGGGTTTGAGATTAAAAATCTGAGTGCGAATATCTTGGGTGAAAAATATTCTTTGGCAGGCTTTCATATAAGATTGATGTCGCATAAGAAAGGGCGCGAGTATTCGGGCTGGGTTAAGGCTGATAAAAATGTGTTGCCGTTTATTGTCCAGTTTAGTGAATACAATCCAGAACGTAAGGTTTATCCGGTTCAGATTGCTTTGTCTACGGGGGATGATGCGTTAATTGCAAATGTTGCGCTGGAAGGAACCAGTAAGGCACCAATCGATTTTATTGTTAGAGGGGATGTAGAAAAACCTCAAAATATTGCAGAAATATTTGGTTTAGATTTGTCAGGTCTGCCTTCGTTAAAGTTGAATGTGGCGGGTGGTTTTGACTGGAAAAAAATTATGTTGCGAAAATCTTCTGTTAATGTTGATGGTACGGAATTTACTGTTTCTGGTACTTGGGATTGGTCTGTGCCAGGTGGTGTTGTTAATGCAGATGTTTATTCGCCAAAGGTTGATTTGCTGCGCCTGTTCCCGGGATTGTATGCCGATGACAGGAAAAAGTTAGATCGTGAACTGAATGTATTTAAGGATATTCCTTTGTTTGGCGATGTGGCGTATGGGCGTCAGGCAAAAATTCATGTGAAATTTGGCGATTTGGTTGTGTATCGTGACTTGAATATTCAGGATGTTGATTTGTCGTTGGGACTGCTTGATAACCATGCGCGTATTGATTTGAAGGCTTCTATTGCGGAAGGTGGGGTGGATGTCGGTATTGATGCAGATATAGAGCAAGATGGACAGATAAAGTTGCAGGCAGCAGCAATCGGTGAACGTATTTATGTCGGTGAAATTTTGAAAGAAGTTCATAAGACGGATTTCTTGTCGGAATTACCAGTAAATTTTGAATTCTATGTTCAGGCAAACGGTAAAAATTTATCGCAGATTATGCAGACTATAACGGGGCCGATATATGTTTATTCTGTGGCGCCAGGTTATGCGCATTCTGCGTTGGTTTCGTATATGTATGGGACGGATTTTTTGACGTCGCTGCGGCATAGTGTTCAGGATTTGTTCAGTTCTAAGAAAAAATATAACCAGATTAAAATTTCGTGCGTTGCGGTTAATGCAAAATTGCGCGATGGTGTAATTGAAACGCAAAATGGTGTGGCAATTGAAACAAATGCAATCAATGTTCGTTTGGCGGGGATGCTGGATTTGGGCGGTGAAGAAATGAAATTGGCATTGACGACCGTGCCTGTTCGTGGGATTAAGTTGTCTTTGACAGGAAATGTTGTGAATTCAATTGAGTTAACTGGCAATTTGGCCGAGCCGACTGTGCGTATTAGTGGTGCTGCCGTTGCAGGTAAGGTGGCGTCTGCCACAGGTTTGGGATTGCTGTTGGCGCCATTTACGGGTGGTATCGGATTGGTGGCGGGAACAGGTATAGGTTTGGTTGCTGGGGACTTGTTGGAAAATTGGTTGGCTGATGGCGAACCGTGTGAAACCGCCATGAAACGTGGTGCACCATTGTATCGTGATGATCCGGAATGGATGGGAACGCCAATGGCAGAATTAGTAAGTTTGGTTTTAAAAAAGGAATAAGGGAGACTTGATATGTTTAATTGGATTGGTTTGGCACAGATTGTTGTTATTGTGTTTTTAGTGTATGTGTTTTATCGCAGTTTTATTCAAAATACTCAGTCTGAAAAGTTGGTGCGGGGATTGTTGGGGCTTGCTGGGTTGTGGGTGCTTAGTTTTATGCTGCCGTTGGTGCGCTTGGATTTGTTGGCGTCGTTTTTGCATAATGTTGCGTTGTTTTTATCTTTGAGTTTGATTGTTGTGTTTCAACCGGAGTTGCGTAAGTTTATGGCGCTGATGGGGAATGTTCAGGGATGGCGTCGTATGTTGAAGGCTGGTGCAAATAGAAAAAAAGATACGGCGGCTTTGGATGCGATTGTTAGTGCGGTTGAGTATATGGCAAGTAAGCATACAGGGGCGTTAATTGTGTTCCCATCCGGTTTGGATGAAAGTGCAATTGATAGAAAGGGGGTTGTAATTGATGCAAAAATTAGCAGCGAATTGTTGTTGACGATTTTCTTTAATAAGACACCGTTGCATGATGGTGCAGTTATTATTGAAAATAATCGTATTGCATATGCTGGGGGGATTTTGCCGTTGTCACAGAATAATTTGAATTGGAAATATGGTACGCGTCACCGTGCGGCCTTGGGGCTGAGTGAGGTTTCGAGCGCCGTTGTTTTGGTTGTGTCCGAAGAAAGTGGTGATATCTCAATAGCGGAACGTGGCAAGATTACAAAGTATGATGATGTCAAGAAATTGCGTGGCAAGTTAGAGAAGGTATTGTATAAATAAAATCTAATGGCATATCTATGAACGGTGCCGTCCCCTCATGTAGCGGTATGTACACTACGGGGACGGCACTGTCCATATCTATACCATTATCTTTTATTTCTATTCCCGTTGCTAGGACGGAGCTTTTGTTGTTGTTCTTTTGCCCTTGCGCCGAATCGGGTTTTTTTGGTATGCTTAGGACAAAAGAGTGTAGGATACACAAATACATATAAGGAAACAGGAGTGTTATAATGGAATTTTCAGTGTTTCGTCAGGTATTGATACGTGCGCTGGGGCATATGCAGTCGATTGTGGAAAAGCGCGCAACATTGCCGATTTTGATGAATGTTAAGATTGAAGCCGCAGATGATTTGGTTCTGTCTGCGACAAATGTGGATTTGGAATTGGTTGAACATGTCGCTGCCGATATTACATTGGGCGGTAAGATTACTGTTCCGGTTCAGATGCTGTATGATATTGTTCGTAAATTGCCGGATGATGCGGAGATTTCGTTTAAGCAGTCTGGTGATCAGTTGGTTGTGTCAAGCGGTCGTGCGGTATTCCGTTTGCCAACATTGCCTGCGGAAAATTTCCCGGCCATGGCAGGCAGCAATCTGACTACAAAATTCCAGATGACAACAGGTGATTTGGCACACCTTATTAATCAGACTAAGTTTGCAATTCCAACGGATGATGTTCGTTATCATTTGGGGGGTATCTATTTCCATATCGCAGATGAAGGCGATGAAAAGAAATTGACGGCTGTTGCAACGGATGCTCAACGTATGGCGCTGTGTGCGATGGTGGCCCCAGCGGGCAGTGCGGAAATGCCATCTGTTATTTTGCCACGTCGTGTGATTGGTGAATTGTCCAAGTTGCTGGAAGATGCCAATGTTGATGACGTTTTGGTCGAATTGTCTGATACCAAGGCGCGCTTTACGGTTGGTTCTGCGACTTTGACCAGCAAACTGGTTGATGCGCAATATCCAAACTATCGCGTTGTGATTCCAAAGGGAAATGATAAAATCGCAATTCTGGACAGAAAACAGTTTATCAATGCGGTTGACTTGGTTTCAGTTGCCAGCGTTGATAAAACAAAATCTGTTCAGTTGACATTTAGTATGAACAAGTTGGTTATCAATGCATCCAGTCCAGATGCCGGTACCGCGACCCAGGAATTGGATATTGAATACAATGGTGATGCGTCATTCACGGTTGTGTTTAATGTAAAGTTCTTGTTGGATGTCGCAGGTCAGGTCGAAGGTGAAAAGTTCCAGATGGAAATGCAGGATCCATTGGCGCCAACAAAAATCAATTCCGTGGACAAAGACACAGATGCGTTGTATGTGTTAATGCCAATGAGAATGTAAAAAAATAAATTATAATAATTCATCTACAAGCGAACCCGCAACCTCATGTAACTTCTGTACACTACGGTTGCGGGTTCACTTGTATCTAAATCATTCTAATTTATTTTATGGGTTGTGTTTAATAAATTGCAATTGCGTTTTTTTATGATATTATTTGTCAACAAAATTAAAAGAGGTTATTTATGACGTTGGAAAAATTATCGCCAGGCAAAATGCCGCCAAAAAAGATGAATGCGATTATTGAAATTCCTGAAAATGGACATGTAAAGTATGAAATTGACAAAGAAACCGGTCTGTTAAAGGTAGACAGAATTTTACATGCGCCAATGGCGTATCCGGCGAACTATGGTTATTTCCCAGGAACATTGGGGGATGATGGCGATCCGTTAGATTGTGTGGTTGTGTGTAATGCGCCGCTGCGTCCAGGTGTGTTGATTGAGGTTCGCCCAATCGGTGCTTTGTTAATGGAAGATCAGGCGGGTGGCGACGAAAAAATTATCTGTGTGCCACGCGATAAGATTGATCCGTACTATGAAAAAACAGAATTTATTGAACAGTTGCCGGAAATTTTGCGTTCGAAAATCGAATACTTTTTCTTGCATTACAAGGATTTGCAACCAAATTCTTGGTCCAAGATTTTAGGCTGGGCGGATCGTGCGACGGCTGATAAATTGATTATGGACAGTATCGATCGTTATTGGACGCGTAAGCGCGAGATGCAATAAAGCCCTTGCGTTTGGGACGGTAATTTTTATAATCAAAACAGTTTTTTATTAAAAGGGGTATTAAAATGGCATCTTATATTGCAAATGATATGCGTGTGGGTTGGGTGATTTCTCATAATGGCAAGCGCTATTCGGTTACATCAATCACCAAGGTTAAACCAGGTAAGGGCGGTGCGTTCGTTCAGGCGGATTTGCGTGATATTGATTCGGGGAACAAAGGTGGTGACCGTTGGCGCGCAGAAGATAAAGTTGAAAAACTGATGGTTGAAGATTTTGACTGTCAGTATCTGTATGCAGATGGGACGGATGCGTTCTTTATGAATTTGTCTGATTATGAACAGTTTACAATGGCGGTTGATTCGTTGGGCGAGGCTATGAAGTTCCTGGCGCCGGAAATGGTGGTCAAGGCAAACTTTGTTGAAGGTCAGCCTGTTTCCATTTCTTTGCCAAAGACAGTAATCGCAATTGTCGAAGAAACAGAGCCTGCGTTAAAGGGGCAGACCGTATCGTCCAGTGGTGGCAAGCCTGCGATTTTAGACAACGGTGTTCGTGTTCAGGTTCCGCTGTTTATTGAACAGGGTGAAAAGATTGTCGTAAATACTGAAACGTTGGAATACGTCGAACGCGCAAAATAAAATCTAATGGCATATCTATGAACGGTGCCGTCCCCTCATGTAGCGGTATGTACACTACGGGGACGGCACTGTCCATATCTATACCATTATCTTTTATTTTTTTGTTTCAAGTGCAAGGGGGTGGGTAATTATATTATTTGAAATGTGTGGTTTGTTGTGATATAATTGTGGAAAAGGTAAAGGGGTTTTATATGAAAAAACTGATAAAAAGATTGAATTTCGCAATTGTTGGTGTAATGGCGTCTGTGTCATCGTCCATGGCGGCAGGTGGCGCAGATGATGCATTGTGCATGTTGGCGGAAAAATTTGGTGATATTTTTGAAATTATTCAGACTTTGGCGTTCGTTGGTGCCGGTGTTACAATTGCAGGCTGGGCATGGGGTTATATTTCTGGTGGCAAAGCGATTGATCCAACCAAGGAAGTAAAGGAAAAGGGCTTGCCGATGTTGATTGGGTTTATCTTGTTGTTCGGTATCGGTACTGTGTTAAGTATCTTTATGGCCATGACGGGTGAAGGTGGTCGTTTGAATTGTGTGCCGCAGTTCTTTGGTAATTAATAAAAATCCCGCCGTGTGGCGGGATTTTTTGATTTGTTTTTATTATCTGATTTTTTCGTTGCTGTATTTTAATATAAAATCGCGTTCGGCCCGCATTAGTTGTGATTGTATTTGGGATACGGGTGTTTGGAATATGTCTTGTTCAGGACGAATGTTGTGGTTGTGTATTTCGTGAACGCGTGCGTTAATTAATTCGTTGTATATGATTTGTTCGAATGTTGGCAGGTTTTTGTAATGGACTTGGTTGAATTTTTCTATGCCGTTGCGCAGCGCGCTTATGCGTGCGTTTAAGGTGGCGGCGCCCATATAGTTGGCAATTGGGTCGTTTGGTTTTGTGCGGATGCGATGGATTTCTTTTAGGTCGTTTGCGCTGTAGTTATAGAAGAATGCGCGTGTCATCGCGTGATTGAATTGGCGAAAACTTCCACCGTGCTTTTGTAATATGCCGGCAATAATTTTTTCGTACCGTGTCAGTTTTTCGCGCAGGTGTATGCGTGCAAATTGGTACGACAATTTTTTCATGTCGTCGAATTTCATCTGGGGGGTTATAACCGGTGAAATAAAATAAGTGCGCGAGAATATCATTGCGGGATTGTTTCGTGACATGCACCAGCACGCATAACGCGATAGTTGTAAATCTTTGGTGTGTTTGTATGTATGGCAATCTAATTTGTATCCGTGTTGGATTGTTGCGACGTGTCCTTCGTAGAATGACAGGTCTGTTCGGATTAGTTGTGGTGTGCCACGTTGTTGTTGTTTTTGGACGGGCATTGCTAATCTTTCCCATGCGTGTGCGTTCATGTTCGGGGCGATTGGGAAATAGTGTTCGCCGTACAAGTTGTGTAAGTCTGAGTAGTACCAATATTCGGAATGGATTGTGGGGCTGTCGGCACGCAGGTTGGGGAACAGACTGAACTGGGTGTCTTCGTCGATGCGATGGCGATTGGCATTTAGGGTTTCGAATATGATTTGTTTGCTTGGTAATGCCATGGTGTTGCCCTTTTGTTTGGGGTTATTTTCCGTCTTCGATGTTTGCAAGCGAGAACAGAACAGATGATATTAGCGATTGGTATGGGACGTGTTGAGTGTCCGCCAGTTCTTTAATCTTGTCCAGAATAGGGCGCGGAATGCGCATGTTGATAACACAGTCTGATTTGTTAAACGCCTTGTATGCGGCGTATTCCTTTAATAAAGATTCCATGTTCATAACGAACAATTGTTGCATAACGTTTGGCATGTACAATCCTCTATACAGACCACAATACCGTGGTCATCACAATGAACTATACCAATGTAAATACAATTGTCAATACAAATATATTTACGTCTGTAATTACGTTTGTGTTGTGCGGTGTGTGGGCGATTGTGTTGTTTGTGTATTTAATTTGATTTTTACGATTTGTGCATATAAAATATGGACTGTATATTTAATAGGAAAGGGATTTTTATGTTAAAAAAATTATTTATGATTGCTTTGGGGCTGGTTATTGCATTGCCGGCGCGTGCTGAATTAAAGGTTGATATTGTTGCGGGTGCGGCAAATCCTATTTCAATTGCTGTGCAGAAGTTTGAAGTATCTGATGGTGTGCGATCTAAGGATGCGTCCATGATACGCGAAGTGGTCGAGGCGGATTTAAAACGCACGGGATTGTTCCGTATTGTAAATCATGATGCCTTTCCTGAGTATGTGAAAATGCATGAAATGCCAAACTTTAAGTCTTGGGCAGCAATTAAAACACAGGTGTTGGTGCAGGCCAAGATGACTGCAGAATCTGGTGATAGATATAAGTTAGAGTTTTTTGTTTGGGATGTTGATGGACGTGAACAAATAGAGGCACAGTCGTTGGTTGCATCGCGTAAGTCGGCGCGTCGTTTGGCGCATATTATGGCAGATGCTATTTATGAAAGATTGACTGGTGAAATTGGCTATTTTGATACGCAGATTGTGTTTATTGCAGAAACAGGGCCGGTGCATAAACGCATAAAACGTTTGGCGATTATGGACCAGGATGGCTTTAATATGCGCTATTTGTCTGACCCTGATAGTTTTATTATGTCGCCACATTTTTCGCCAAATATGCAATCAATTGTTTTCTTGTCGTACTATGATGATGACCCAATGGTGTGGAGTTTGGATTTAGATACCGGGGAACAGCGTCGATTGGGTGTGTTTGGTGGAATGAATTTTGCGCCGCGTTTTTCGCCTGATGGTACGCGTGTGGCGATTTCGTTGGTGAAAAAAGGGGTGACACATCTGTATGAATATAATATTGAAACCAAGGAATTGCGTCAATTGACGTTCGGTAATTCGATTAATACCAGTCCGTCTTATTCGCCTGATGGTAAAAAAATGGCGTTTAATTCAGATCGTTCTGGACGTCAACAGATTCATGTGCTGGATTTAGAAACAGGAGAGGTGGAACGTTTGACATATGGGGCAGGGCGATATGCGACGCCGGCATGGTCGCCTGATGGACAATTTATTGCCTTTACCAAGATTGCAGATGATACGTTCTATGTTGGTATTATGGATCCGCGGGGGCGTAATGAAAAGATTTTGGCAGGCGGATGGTTTATGGAAGCGCCATCATGGGCCCCAGGTTCTCGTCGTATCGTTTATTACGAGACAGAAAAGGCGTTGGATGGTATAGAACGTATTAGTCATATTCGCAGCGTGGATATTACAGGGCAGAATATCTATGATATTGAATTGCCTGAGGGGGTGAATGGGTTGGAACCAACGTGGTCGCCCAAATTGCCATAAAAAAACCGCCCGTTGGGCGGTTTTTGACAAGGGGAATAGAAATGAGAAGATTTTGTGTCTTTGTTGTATGCTGTTTTGTTGCGTTGTCTGCCAATGCGGTGCCGGCGGTGGTGGACTATATCTTTGATGGAGATACTTTTTCGGCGGGTGTTAAGTTGGATGAGGATGTTGAAATTACTGTGCGTGTTCGTTTGATTAACGTTGATACCCCGGAAATGAACGGTAAGTGTACGGCAGAAAAGGTTATGGCGCAAAGTGCCAAGGATTTGTTGTCTGTGTTGATTCCGCGTGGAACGGTTGTCGATTTGAAGAATATCAAGGATGATAAATATTTGGGACGTATAAATGCCAATGTTATTTTGCCAGATGGGCGCGATGTTGGCGATGTTTTGATAGATAGTGGCTTGGCGCGTCCGTACAGTGGGGGGAAAAGAAAAAGTTGGTGCGAAAAATAAATTATAATAATTCATCTAAAAACAAATCGGGCATCTCATGTAGCGTTTGTACATTACGATTCCCGATTTTTTTTATCTAAATTATTCTAATTGATTTTTATTCCGATTACTTATGCGCTGTGGCGGTTAATTGCTTCGCTGATTTCGTCCAGAGATGCGTTGCATGGCAGCAGCGGTTCAAACCATATGTTCGCTGTGCCTGGGTGCATGCGACCGCGCTTTGGCCAATATAAACCTGCGTCGGTGCCAACCGGTAAAATGGGCAGTTTTAATGTGTGGGCCAATAACAGCAGGCCGCGCTTTAATGGGATGTGTTCGCCGGGTTTTGCGCGTGTGCCTTCGGGGAATATGACCAGGGTTGAACCATTCAGAACACGGTTTTCAACTGCGGCTGCTAACTGTTTCATGTTTGTTTTGCCGCGGGTGCGGTTAACGCCAATCATGCCGGCGCGCCAAAATGCCCAACCGTAGATTGGTATCCATAATAATTCGCGCTTTAATATAAAGAATGTGTTAGGAACAACTTTGGAAATAACGGCGATTTCTAAAATAGACATGTGTTTGGCGGCGATGATTGATTTGCCGTCCAGGCGTTTGTTGCCGTTTGGCAGGTTTGGAATGCCGTTTTCTGATTCTGATGGGTAGTGTACTGTGTATTTAATGCCCGCAATTAGGCGCGCCACAAGCAGAACACCCGCCGCGTCCATGTACACAAGTTTGCGAGATAGTTTGCTTGATACCAATCCTAATAACAAAAATGGTGACCATAATGTAAAATAAATACCTAATACGACCTTAAATAATATTGTTCTGAACATGCGTTTTTCCTTTTGGTATTTTAACTTTCTTTTATTCCAAACATAGTTGCGATGTATTTTATATATTCTGTCGCCCATCTTTCAAGTCTTTTTGTTGGTGGCATTCCAGCCAATGTTGCTGGGCATGCGACGACGTTCACCATGGGTAATTCGTTCTTTATTAGGTATATGGCACGGTTTATATGATCTTCGGTTGTGATGACGACCAATCGTTTAAGGTTCCGTGCAGTCGCAATTTCGCGTATCGCAAGTGCATTTTGATATGTGGATTTAGATGTAGATTCAATCATAGCAGGGCGTGCAACATCGATTTTACCCTGGGCGCCGGCGCCAATGATGTATAAATCGGCGGTTGGAAATTCGCGCATTTTGCGCATGGCAAATGGAATACGGCGTTCGTCGCCAGTCAAAACAAAAATGCTGTCGTCTGGATAGATTGTGCCGCATTGTATTGGGGCGACGGATTTAAAAATCATGCCACCCAGAATGAAACACGCAAATATTACAAAAGATGGTGTTAGTATTTTTCGCATGCCTTAGGAATTTTGTAATAATTTGATAGTTGTGCGACGCGTTGTCCAAATTGAAAAGGCAACAATCGCCACTGGTAACAGGAATAGTGTGAGCCAGCCTGTGCCTGATAGCCCCAACATCGCCATCAGTCCGACGCGCGCGCTGTGTGCGGTGGATATAATCAGTAATAAGACAGGAATTGCAGCAATAAAACCAATAGCGGCGGCTGTGGCGCTGATTTTTGCGACGATTATTTGCATCTGGTGCGCGACAAAATTATCAGAGGCACCAATTTGATTTAATATTTCTAATTCGCGACGGTGCAGCATGGCGGTGTTGCGTGCGATATATGAAATACATACCCCGATTGCCCCCAAGGTCAAGATTAGTATAAATGATGACATTAAAATCATTTTCCAGCCCGCGCCAGTTGATGATTTTAGGGCGGAAGCGTGTGTCAAAAAGCGGGCGTTCTTAGATAATTGTTCGCCGACGGTCTTCATGTCTTCTGTTGATTTGAATTCGATTTCCCACATTTTTGGCAGGTAATTTTTTAATACGCTGCCCCCGGAAATCCAAGGTGACATCAAATCAGTCATTTGTTCGGTGCTGATTTCGTTAATGGTTTGGATTTTGTTGGAATTATCTGTGATGATTTTTTTTGTTTTATCTGTGTGTTCTGGGTTTGTGACCTGGACCGTGGCAAATAATTCCCACTGAGAATTCCAACGCATAACCCCGGTGCCAATAGACAAGGCAATCCCCAAGGCCAGGACAGATAAGAATGTTAATAGTGACATAATTGCTGTCATAAACATGGATTGTTCACGAACCAGCGAAAATACAGTTGTTTTTTTCATTTTTTATGCGTTCCCGATATCGTCAAATTGTTTGGACAGTTCTGTGAAATATGTTTGTGGTTTTGGGCCCCGCCATATGCGTTTGGTTTCTGAATCATTTTTGGGTTGTGCGGTGGCGGATTTACCAGTAAAACTGACGCGCTGGTTTTCAACGTGTATCACCGGGAATTTATAGGTTTCCATCAGTTTCTTGCTGTGCGTCGCCAGGATTATGGTTGTACCAAACATTTTGTTCATCTGGATAAACAGTTCCATCAGACGTGATGCGTTTTCGTCGTCCAGGTTTCCTGTTGGTTCGTCGGCCAGCAGGATGGAAGGTTGGACAATAATTGCACGGGCAACAGATACACGTTGTTGCTGGCCACCGGATAGTGCCATTGGTGCCGCATCTGCGTATTTGCCCAATCCCACCCAGTCTAAAACCTTGGATACTAGTTTTTTTATCTTATCCTCAGACACGCCGCGCACGCGCAGGGGCAGGGCGACATTATCAAACACCGACAGATGTGATAATAGTGAATAAGACTGGAATACAATTGCCATTTTTTGGCGGATTTTTGTAATTTCGTCGCGTGTCATATCGTTTGTTATATGACCAAATAATTTTATTTGACCGCGTGATGGTTTGTGTAACTGATAGATAAGGCGCAACAGGGTTGTTTTACCTGCGCCAGATGCACCAGATAAAAAGTAAAATGCGCCATTGCTGATATTAAAAGAAACATCAGTTAATATTTCGGGCGTTCCGTCATAACGTGCCGCCACGTTTGCAAACGAGATTGCTGTCTTTTCTTCCATGCCTAAAATATAATAGAAAAAAAATATATCGTCAAATAAAAATCCCCCGGATGGGGGAATTTTTGTTATTCGTGAACGCGGGTTGTGGCATTTCGGTTTTTTGCCCACACTTCTTCACCGGTTCCTGGATAGATTGGGTTTTCTTTACCGTATGAAATTGTTTTGATGCGTTCTGGTTCGATGCCTTCGGCAATCATGACATGTGCTGCGTTACCAGCGCGTAATGCGCCCAAAGCCAAGTTGTATTCAGTAGAACCACGTTCGTCGCAACGACCTTGGATTGTGACGTTGATGTCTGGGTTTTTCTTCATGTATAATGCCTGACCTTCCAGGTTGCGGCGTGCCTCAGACGAAATTTGTGCAGAGTCAAAAGCAAAGAACACTTGTTGGTTTTCAAGTTCGCTTGGTGCGTGTGCACAGCCAGATAATGCAATAACTGTGACCGTTAAGATTAGTTTCTTCATGTGTTTCCCTTTCTTTGATGATTTGAATTTAGCAAAAAATATAAAAAGATGTCAATATCTGATTTTTTTGTGTTTTCAAATTATGTGCATTTGTGTTATAATTAGGAAAAATTGGAGGTTATTATCATGAAAAAATTAGTATCTATATTGGGTTTGGTGGCATTGACAGCAACAGCAGCAAGTGCAGCGCCAAGTTATTTAACGCGTAATTATGATGGTAGTTATGATGTTACATATGATTATAAAGATAAGGCAAAAACCGGTTGGTATGTCGGTGGACGTGCAAGTTTGAGCCTGATGAACTGGGAAAATGAATATAGCACAACACCTGAGATTGGCGTTAATGAAGATAAGGAAAGTTTTACGGAAGCTGTTTTTGGTGCTAATTTCTTTGTAGGGCGTACATTTAATTATTTTTGGCGTGCAGAATTAGAAGGTGGCATGATTGGTCAATTTGATGATTCTGGGGAAGGTTATGATTTTAAGTTGACTGTGCCATATTTGGTTGCAAATGCTTACTATGATTTTGCAAATGGTTTCTATCTGGGTGCTGGTTTGGGTATTGCTTTGCCAGAAACAAAGCTTGAACATGCAGGGTTTGTAAGTGGCGGTCGTGAAGAACGTAATGTTTCATTGATGGGTGCATTGATGGCAGGTTGGTCTTATAGGTTAGATTATAATTTGATGTTAGATTTGCGTTATCGCTTGGCAGCGTTTAACGGTACGGATCATGAACGTGTATATGGAGACGATGTAACCGTGGGCGGAGAAGATGTCGCTGGGGTTAAAATCAAAAATGAAATTGGGTTGATCTTGGATAATTCGATATCGGTTGGTTTGCGGTATGAATTCTAAAAATTAGGAAATGTCGGAAAAAGGTGTTGACCTCGATTCGCAAATTTTGATAAAATAAAAACCAGTAGAGAGAACATATGAAAAACGAACTGAAAATTTCAACACTGTCAATTGTTTGTGTGCTGTGTGCGGCGGTTGCTGCACCGGCCTTTGGTGCTGCGTCTGTGCGTTCCTTGGGTGGGGCGGGGACGTATTCAAGTGCGTCAAGTGCGGCGGCCACAAAGTCGACAGGAACAAGTGCACAAAAATCTGTGAGTGCGGGTACAACGCGTGCGGCGGCAACACCACGTTTGTCCATTGGTAAATATTTGGGTGGTGCTACGGTAGTTGGTGGTAATACCTCTATGAAACCAGAGCAGTCTGGTAATCATGGTGGTGATAGTACAAGTGGTAACTTGCAGGAACGTATCAGAATTTTGGAAGAGTTTATGGGGTATTCGTCGACTGGTGATAATATTCCAGAACAGTTGAAAGATATTCAGTTGGATATCAAAGAACTGGAAGCGGATTTGTCTGCGTTGACAGGCGCAGTCACAAGCGTTGTTTATGAAGATGGTGAACTGACGGTTACACAGAATGGTAAGAATAAGGTTTTTGATTTAGCAAAAGATTTTGCGGGTAAATCAGAAATCGAAGCCTTGCAGTCTGCAATTGATGCAATTGTTGTTCCTGACTTAACAGATTATGCAAAGAAAACTGATTTGGATGGTTTCTTGACATCTGCTGAGTTGTCTGAATTGACAAGTGATGTTGCGGCGTTGGAATTGGCTAGTGCGTCTATGGATGAAGCGATTAAGGCTTTGCAGGGCGGTATGATTGACGAAGAGGCCTTGAATGCGAAACTTGCAGAGTTGGAAACTGCGGATAAAGATCTGAATGATGCGATTGAAGCGCTGAAAAATATGACTCCATCCACCGAGGGAATGGTTAACAAAGATTATGTAGACGGGGTTGTGAGTCGTTTGGAATCGGCTGATGCTGGGTTGCTTGATTTGATTAATGCGATTCAACAACCAGATGTTGACAAGAATTATGTTGATACAGCGATTAACGGTTTGAATGATGTGATTGATGATTTGTTGGCTGCTGATTTGCTGATGAATCAGAAAATTGCAGGTTTGGAAGCGTTGTTGGCAAATGCAGCAACCAAGGATGAGATTAAGGACTTTATTACATCGGGTGAAGTTGATTCTAAGATAGATGAAGCGATTGCTGGTCTGTTGACCGCTGATGATATTAAAGATTTTGTGAAAACAGGTAAGTTGCAGGAAGAAATTGCAAAGTTGGCAACCAAAGATGAAATTGCGGATTTTGTGATATCGACAGAGGTTTCGGATGCGATTGCAGAAGCGACCAAGGATTTGTTGACAGCCGATGATATTGCTGATTTTGTGAAGTCTGGCGATATGGTGACGGCAATTGAAAATGCAACATCGAATCTGGCTACGAAACAGGAAGTGGAAGACGCTAAGTCTGAATTGCAGGCAGCAATTGATAAGATTAACGCAGGTAGTGTTGAATTAACTAATTATTACACTAAGGCGCAGTCAGACGAAAAATTTGCAGCAAAATCTGATTTGACGGGTTTGCAGGATTCGATTGATGCGAATGCAGCCGGTGTTAAGGAAAATGCAGAAGATATTGCTTCGTTGGAATTGGCGGTTCAGTCTGCGGCAAGTGAAGCTGCGGATGCTAAACTGGCGGCCGGTTCGGCACAGAATTTGGCAGATTTGAATGCTGCAGATATTAAAGCATTGCAGGAAGCGGGCTATGTGACAAGTGAAACCCTGCAGCAGAATTATGTGACAAACGAAACCCTGCAGCAGCAGAACTATGTGACAAACGAAACCTTGCAGCAGCAGAACTATGTAACGAATGAAACCCTGCAACAGCAGAACTATGTCACGAACGAAACCCTGCAGCAGAATTATGTGTCGAATACTGCTTTGGAAGAAAAGGGTTATCTGACAGAAGAAGTGGCGGCGTCTACATATTTGACAGAAGAAAATGTCAATAATTTTGTTGAAATTGAAGACGGATCGATTACAGCGGTTAAGTTGGCTGATGGTGCTGTGACGGCGGAAAAGATTGATACTGGCACAGATAATGCTGGGGAAATGATTATGCTGATGTCTAATGGTGACGGAACGTCAACTTGGGTATCGGTAACGGTTGATGCAGAGTAACGATTGCAACAAACTAGTGAAAGGAAAGGGAAGATAATATGAAAGTAAAAAATATTGCATTTTCGGGTTTCGCTGCTGCTATCTTAGCAGGGGTTTGTAGCAATGCGTTTGCAGTATCTGTGAATTTGGCAAGTAAGCAATATGTCGATGATGCCTTGGAAACAAAAGTAAATCAGATTGATTTTGAAGATTTGAAAACAACTGTTGGTAAGAAGGCTACTCAGGAAGCTTTGGAAATAGTTGCTACACAGGTTAATACGAATACGTCTGATATTGCAGATTTGAAATCTGGTAAACAAGATGCTTTGACGGCCGGTTCGAATATTACAATTGAAGGTAATGTTATTTCTGCGACTGGTGGTGTTTCATCTGAACAGTTAACAGAATTACAGACAACATTGGAAGCGGCAATTGCAGAAAAGCAGGCAAAAGGTGACTATCTGGTTGCGGCAGATTTGAATGACTTGAATGCGGCCGTAAGTGCATTGCAGTCAGGCAAAGCAGATGCGTCAACGGTTACAAACATTCAGGAAACCATTAACAAATTGGGT
>JBKSMY010000003.1:0-28413 GCA_046882065.1 Alphaproteobacteria bacterium
ACCTTGATGCACATTGCTTTGCGTGCACCACTGTTGTCTGCAACTGTCATAACTGTTTCATTTTGAATCATAACTTTAATCCTTTTCCTGCAGGCGGGGCAATCCCCCACCGCTTTGTTATAGGTTCCGACTGTCGCCTTAATAATTCCCGAACCGACCTCAAAGAACCTGTTGATTATTAGTCAACTACTTCTACTGCATCGTCTTTGGAAACACCAACGCGCCCCTTAACAACCCAAGACTTTGTCTTAGAGATTGGACGATGTTCTTCAATTGCAACGATTTCACCAACTTTATATTCGTTGTTTTCATCGTGCGCTTTGTACTTTTTGTTCTGCTTAACGAACTTACCATACAGCGGATGGCGGAAACGACGTTCCACTTCTACAACGACTGTTTTGTCGTTTGCTGTACTTGTAACTGTCCCTTGCAGTATACGTCTTGGCATAACTTCTATCCCTTATACTGTTTGTTTAACCCACGGATTTTACAAGTTTTTTCGCGCAAAATCCCCAGATTAAAACCTGGTTTCCTTAAATCTGACCCCGTCTATATTACCTAAAAATTTAGAAATATCAACAAAAATCAGCAATTTTTATTTTTTTGCCGCATTCAGTTTTGTCTTTACACGTGCAATTTCACGACGGGTCTGACGCATAACATGTGTTTTTGGCATCTGACCTGCTGCATGCTGAAAACGCTGGTTCATCTGTTCTTTTTTCAGATCAGCCAATTTACTTTCCAATGCTTCCATCGTCAATTCTGTTTCAACTTTCTTTTCTGCCATTTCTTGCTACCTTTTTTGCTCTGCCCCGGGACGAATCCCGGGACTGCAATTAATTAGTTAACTTTACGTTCAACAACTTTTGTTTTCACTGGCAGTTTCGCCGCCGCCAATGCGAACGCTTCATATGCAACTTCTGGTTTAACACCATCCAATTCGAACATGATGCGACCTGGTTTTACACGGCAAATCCAGTATTCAACTGCACCCTTACCTTTACCCATACGAACTTCGGCTGGTTTCTTAGTAACAGGTACATCTGGGAAAATACGGATCCACAATTTACCCATACGACGCATATGACGTGTGATTGCACGACGCGCTGCTTCGATTTGACGCGCAGTGATACGTTCTGGTGACATAGCCTTCAGACCAAAAGAACCGAATGCTAATTCGCTGCCACCTTTCGCAACGCCGTGAATACGGCCTTTATGCTGTTTGCGAAATTTTGTTTTCTTTGGCATTAACATAATACAAATCCTTCAATTTCTAATAATTGTTTTAATTATTATTTGTGCTTTCTTTCGCTTGTGCCCGCATATTCTGTTGGGCGCGCCATTTCAGAAGCCAATTTGTCTTTGTTAACAACATCACCAGTATAAATCCAAACTTTTACACCGATAACACCATATGTTGTTTTGGCCTGGATTGACGCATAGTCAATATCCGCACGCAATGTGTGCAATGGAATACGACCTTCGCGGATTTGTTCGCTACGTGCGATTTCAGCACCATTCAAGCGACCAGAACACATAACTTTGATACCCTGGGCACCTGCTTTTTGTGCATTCTGCACAGCCTTTTTCATAGCGCGTTTGAAAGAAACACGACCTTCAATCTGCTGTGCGATGTTCTGCGCAACCAACTGCGCATTCAGGTCAGGACGGCGTACTTCGTAAATATTTACGACAACCTGGTCATTTTTAACCAGTTTCTTGATATCGTTACGCAATGTTTCGATATCGGCACCGTTCTTACCAATAATCATACCTGGACGAGAGGTATGAATAGTCACGACAACCTTCTTGGCAAAGCGTTCAATAACAACTTTGGCCAAACCGGCTTTCTTTAATTTCTTTTCGATAAACTTGCGAATTTTGACGTCTTCTGCCAACAAAGCCGCATAGTCTTTCTTGCCTGCAATCCAACGTGAATCAGTAATCTTATTGATAAATTCACGCAATGAAATTGGTGATACTTTCTGTCCCATTTCTTTTTTCCTTAAACTTTGTGGGGGCGTTCTTGAAGCGTTCCCGCTTTATTCAGGAATTTTCATTCCATACCGCCCCACACGACTTACCTTATTTTGTTGTTTCTTTTTTTGCTGCTTTCTTTTTCGAAGGCGCAACCCCTGATTCCAAAACAATTGTCAAATTTGAAAATGGTTTCAGAATTGGACGTGCACTACCACGCGGTCCTGGCATAATGCGCTTCATAGTCAAAGCCTTGCCACACCAAATTTCTTTGACGAACAAAGTTTCAACTGGCAACTTTTTGTTGTGTTCTGCATTTGCAGCCGCAGACAATAAAGTTTTCAGCACTTCACCTGCTACACGCTTTTTCGAAAATTTCAAGACATCAACAGCGCGTTCTACTGGCAAACCACGAACCATGTCGCATACCAGATTCAGCTTCTGATGGCTAACGCGAATCATTTTATTGAATGCGCGTACCTGATTTTCTTTAATTCCATATCTTGCTGTCATAACTTACCACCCTATATTATTTCTTACCTGCTGCGGCTTTCTTATTAGCGGCATGACCTTTAAATGTACGAGTTGGTGCAAATTCACCCAATTTATGACCAATCATATCTTCTACGATTGACACAGGGATAAATTTATTACCATTGTGTACTTCAAATGTCAGTCCCACCATCTGTGGTATAATTGTGCTACCACGGGACCAGGTTTTAATTGGTTTACGGTCATCTTTTTCAATTGCCGCTGCTGTTTTCTTCAACACAGACGGATGAACATAAGGACCTTTCCATACTGAACGAGACATCATTTACTCCGTTTCTTACTTATTATTTCTTTTTCGCCAAATGTCTGCTGCGAATAATCATCTTAGCAGTACGTTTATTGCTACGGGTACGATATCCCTTGGCTGGAATACCTGTACGTGATACCGGTTCGTGGCCCTTAGAATGACCATTACCACCACCCATTGGGTGATCTACTGGGTTCATAGCCATACCGCGAACTGATGGACGGATACCCAACCAGCGTGCGCGACCTGCTTTACCCAAGTTGACGTTGCGCTGATCTGGATTAGATACGCTGCCAACTGTTGCCAAACAATCGGAATGAACTTTACGCAACTCACCGCTGTTCAATTTAATCTGTGCATAAACACCGTCTTTACCCATCAACTGAGCATAGCAACCAGCACTACGAGCCAACTGACCACCTGCGCCTGGTTTCAATTCGATGTTATGTACGATTGTACCGATTGGCATATTCTTCAATGGCATTGTGTTACCTGGCTTAATATCAGCATACTGTGCCGAGATAACAACATCACCCGCTTTCAAATCGCGTGGTGCCAAGATATAAGAACGCATACCGTCTGTATATTCAATCAAAGCGATGAATGCGGTACGGTTTGGATCGTATTCCAAACGAACAACTGTCGCTGGAACATCTAATTTTTTACGTTTAAAGTCAATCAAACGATATTTACGTTTATGACCACCACCTTGGTGCATAACTGTTACATGACCAAAGTTATTACGTCCACCTTTGGACTTCAAACCAACTGTCAATGCCTTTTCTGGCGCACCACGATACAATTCACTACGGTCAACCTGTGTCAAGCCGCGTGTACCTGGTGTTGTTGGCTTATAATGTTTCAATGCCATTTTTTCTTACCTTTGTTTTCTCACCCTGACACTAGCATCCTTTTATTTGGGTTCTCTGCCAGGGCGGTTTATTATACTATATATTTGCTGACAAATCCAGTTTTGCATCTGCCGGCAAAGATACATATGCTTTTTTAACTGTGCGCTGTGTACCTGTGCTGCGACCACGGAAGGTTTTAACCTTACCTTTTACAACCACAACGTTAACCTTAGTTGGTTTAACGCCATAGATTGCTTCTACTGCACGCGCTACATCTTCTTTAGTTGCATCGATTGCAACTTCGAACGCTACACCGTTGCTTTCAGACAGTTTTGCTGCCTTTTCCGAGATAATCGGACGACGCAGTATATCATAAATACCAGCGGTCGCAACGATTTTTTTCTCTGCACTTACTTTCTTTTCTGCCATTTTGCTTACCTCAATTCTTTAATTGATTACGCCAATCTTGCTTCAACCGCTTTGACTGCGTCCGCTGTCAAAACTAATTTTTCATGTTTCAAGATATCCAAAACGTTCAAGCCCATTGTTGGCAAAACATCGATATTTGCGATATTTGCCGCAGATTTCTTGAAGTTTTCATCCAATTCTGTAGCCCCTACGAACAACGCAGATGCAATTTCCAGTTTCTTCAACTGTTTTGCAAACGCGTTTGTTTTCGCCGCTGCCAATTTTTCAGAATCAATGATAACCAGGCTGCCGTCTTTTGCCTTAGATGACAAAGCCATCTTCAAGCCCAAGGCACGGATTTTCTTTGGCAGGTCAATTGAATGATCACGAACAACTGGACCATGAACGACACCACCGCCACGCATGTGAACATTGTATCTTTCACCCTGACGTGCATTACCTGTCTTTTTCTGCTTGAATGCTTTCTTACCACTGCCCTGTACATCTGATACAGTTTTAACCGCATGTGTACCTGCGCGTGATTTTGCACGCTGCCATGTAACAACACGGTGCAGAATGTCTGCGCGTGGTTCTAACCCAAAGATGCTGTCTGTCAGTTCAACTGAACCAACTTTCTTTCCATCGAAATTGATAATATCTAATTGCATTTTAATTACCTCACTCTTGCTGTTAACCTATTATTCCGCAACAGCTTCTGTTTCGGTTGCTGTTTCAGCTACAACTTCTGCTGCTTTCGCTGCTACTGTTGGAACTGGCAAATCTTTGTGTTCTTTTTTGATTGCGTCTGTTACCAATACAAATGTACCATTTGCACCTGGAACTGCGCCTTCAACGAAGATCAAGTTTTCTGCTTCGTCTGTACCGAACACTTTCAAGTTCTGAACTGTGACAGTTTCATTACCCATCTGTCCAGCCATCTTCTTACCTTTCAATACGCGGCCTGGCCATTCACGCATACCAGTACCACCGATGGAACGATGTGCTTTCAAAACACCGTGAGTTGCTTCTTTACCACCAAAGTTATGGCGTTTCATAGCACCCTGGAAGCCTTTACCTTTGCTTGTTGCTTGGACGTCAACGAATTGACCGGCAACAAAATGAGATGCCACCAACTGTGTCCCTGCTGGGATAACACAGTCATCCGATACACGGAATTCTACAACCTTACGATATGGCTTAACGCCTGCTTTTTCGGCTGCAACCAACTGTGGTTTTGCTACATGTTTTGCTTTGGCTTCACGCAAACCCAAAATGTTTGCTACATAACCGTTCTTTTCCTGCGTGCGATTTCCAATGACGGTGCAATCCCCAACAGACAAAACTGTTACTGGATGTGCAACACCGGCATCATCATACAGACGCGTCATTCCAATTTTTGTTGTAATTAATCCGCTACGTTTCATTTTTTTATGCCTTTTTTTATGTCAGTAGGTTGGTCCGGGTCAGAATAATCCCGCGCCAACACTAACAGATTATTTTTTATTTTACAATTTAATTTTTACATCAACACCAGACGCCAAATCCAACTTCATCAAGGCATCAACTGTCTGAGGGGTTGGATTAACAATATCGACAACCGCTTTATGATTGCGGATTTCGAACTGTTCACGTGATTTTTTATCAACGTGTGGTGAACGGTTGACCGTAAATTTCTGCACCAATGTTGGCAGACGAACTGGTCCAACTACATCTGCGCCTGTACGCTTAGCAGTTTTAACAATTTCTTCGACAGATTCCATCAGGATACGATGGTCGAATGCTGTCAACTTGATACGAATTTTTGATGTTGGTACCATTACCGTTTTCCTTATATTTATCTGGGCGGTAATCACTGACGCTTTTAATTCAGTTACACCGCCCAAGATTGTTTAATTATTTAATAATTTTGGATACAACACCTGCGCCAACTGTGCGACCGCCTTCACGGATAGCAAAGCGACGACCTTCGTCCATAGCAATAGGTGCAATCAACTGCACTGTGATACGAACGTTGTCACCTGGCAGAACCATTTCTTTGTCTGCTGGCAAAGTAATTGTACCTGTTACGTCTGTTGTGCTGAAGTAGAACTGTGGACGATAGTTGCTAAAGAATGCTGTATGACGGCCACCTTCTTCTTTTGTCAAGATATAAACTTCAGCTTCGAAATCTGTATGAGGTGTGATAGAGCCTGGTTTGCAGATAATCTGACCACGTTCTACTTCTTCCTTCTTAGTACCACGCAACAACAGACCTACGTTATCACCGGCTTCACCCTGATCCAACAATTTGCGGAACATTTCAACGCCTGTAACTGTTGTTTTCTGTGTTGGACGCAGACCAACGATTTCACATTCATCACCAACTTTGATAACACCAGATTCAACACGACCTGTTACTACTGTACCACGACCTGTGATAGAGAACACGTCTTCGATTGGCATCAAGAATGGTTTATCAACTGGACGTTCTGGCATTGGGATGAATTCGTCACATGCTTTCAACAAAGCATCGATTGCTTCTTTACCCAAGCCATCGTTCTTTTCTTCTACTGCAGAAACAGCTGAACCACGGATGATTGGTGCATTGTCGCCATCGAAACCATTTGCAGACAACAATTCACGGATTTCCATTTCAACCAATTCCAACAATTCTGGATCGTTTGCCAAGTCGCACTTGTTCAAGAAAACGATGATCTTGCCCATACCTACCTGACGAGCCAACAAAACGTGTTCACGAGTCTGTGGCATTGGGCCGTCTGTCGCTGCTACTACCAAGATAGCACCGTCCATCTGTGCCGCACCGGTAATCATGTTTTTAACATAGTCCGCGTGCCCTGGGCAGTCAACGTGAGCATAGTGACGATCTGCTGTTTCGTATTCAACGTGTGCTGTGTTAATTGTAATACCGCGCTGTTTTTCTTCTGGCGCATTGTCAATCTGATCAACACCCTTCTGTGCATCGGCACCAACACCATAGTAGTGTACGATTGCAGCAGTCAATGTTGTTTTACCATGGTCAACGTGGCCAATTGTACCAATATTGACGTGTGGTTTGCTTCTTACATACTTTTCTTTTGCCATTAGTTTTCTCCTTAGGCTTGCTTGTTAGTTTTGTTAGAACTTCTTGTTAATTATTTCGTCAGCTTCTTGATTACTTCGTCAGCGACGTTTGTTGGGACTTCGTCATAGTGTGACAATTCCATATATGGATTTGCACGACCCTGTGACAAAGAACGCAATGTTTTTACGTACCCAAACAAATTCGCCAATGGAACGAATGCTGAAATCAACTGATTACCGAACTGAGTTTCGATACCATTGATTTGTCCACGACGACTGTTCAAGTCCCCAATGATGTCACCGACGTATTCTTCCGGCGTATTAACCGAAAGCTTCATAATCGGTTCCAGCAATTTTGGCGACGCTTTCTTCATTGCTTCGCGGAAGCATGCGCGTGCCGCAATTTCAAAGCACAATACATTAGAGTCAACTTCGTGATACTTACCATCTACCAATGTAGCCTTGAAATCTACTGTTGGATAGCCAATCAGAACACCCGTCTGCTGTGCTATCTTCAAACCTTTTTCCACACCTGGGATATATTCTTTTGGAATCGCACCACCAACAATCTTGTTGTCGAATTCGTATCCCTGACCTGGTTCCAATGGTTCAAATTCAATCTTTACCTGTGCGTACTGACCCGAACCACCAGACTGTTTCTTGTGTGTGTATTCTTCGGTGATTGGTTTGCGGAATGTTTCACGGTATGCAATACGAGGTTCACCAACGTTAACATCAACCTTGAATTCACGCAACAAACGATCAACCAAAATTTCCAAATGCAATTCACCAACACCCGACAGAATCGTCTGACCAGATTCTTCGTCAACAGACACGCGGAACGAAGGATCTTCTTTCGCCAACGCCTGCAGACCCAATGACATCTTTTCAATGTCTGCCTTGGTCTTTGGTTCAACTGCGATGCTCATAACCGGCTCTGGCACATGAATCGATTCCAACAAGATTGGATTAGATTCATCACACAATGTATCACCAGTAATTGTTTCTTTCATACCAACCAATGTGATAATGTCACCAGCTGATGCTTCTTTGATTTCTTCACGATTATTTGAATGCATCAACAACATACGACCAACGCGTTCACGTTTATCACGGTTAGAATTATAGATATAAGAACCGGACTGCAATTTACCCGAATAGATACGGATAAACATCAAATTACCTACGAATGGGTCATTAGCAACCTTAAATGCCAACGCACTAAATGGTTCTTTTGCATCTGGTTTACGAGAATCGGCTGTTTCACCGTCCATTTTCGTACCTGAAATCGCAGGAACATCCAATGGGCTTGGCAAATAGTCAACAATCGCATCCAACAATGGCTGAACACCCTTGTTCTTAAATGCAGTACCGCACAAAACTGGGTTAAAGTTCTGGTTAATTGTACCCTTGCGGATTAACTTTTTAATAGTTGCTGTATCTGGAACATTACCTTCCATATACGCTTCCATAATTTCGTCATCCAGCGTTACAACTTCTTCAACCAATTTGTCATGCAGTTCTTGCGCTTTTTCCTTCAATTCTTCTGGAATTTCAACGACATGTGGTTCTTTACCCATATCATCTTCCCAGACAATTCCGCGCATTTCGATAACGTCAACAACGCCACGGAAATCAGATTCAGCGCCAATTGGGAAATTCACGACCAATGGGTTTGCGCCCAAACGTTCACGAATCATATCAACACAGCGGAAGAAATTACCACCGATACGATCCATTTTGTTAATAAAGCAAATACGAGGAACCGCATAACGGTCTGCCTGACGCCATACAGTTTCTGTCTGAGGCTGTACGCCCGACACAGATTCAAATACGGCAACCGCACCGTCCAAGACGCGCAATGAACGTTCTACTTCCATAGTAAAGTCCACGTGTCCTGGTGTATCAATCAAATTGATACGATGGTCGCGCCAAAAGCATGTTGTTGCGGCCGATGTAATTGTAATACCACGTTCTTGTTCCTGTTCCATCCAGTCCATGGTTGCGCCACCATCGTGCACTTCACCAATCTTGTATGTTTTACCAGTATAGAACAAGATACGTTCAGATGTTGTTGTTTTACCCGCGTCAATATGGGCCATAATGCCGATATTGCGGTACATATGTAAAGGTGCGGTTTTCCCCACTGACATTGTATCTTTCCTTTGCCTTTGTATTGATTACCAGCGGAAGTGAGCAAACGCTTTGTTCGCTTCTGCCATTTTATGTGTATCAATTTTCTTCTTAAACGCGCCACCCTGAGCATTCAAGGCATCACGCAATTCGCCAAACAGTCTGTCTTCCATGCTGCGTTCACCACGTTTACGCGCGAATCCAACCAACCAACGCAACGCCATTGTCTGCTGACGTGCAGGTCTTACTTCGACTGGAACCTGGTATGTTGCACCACCTACGCGACGACCTTTTACTTCTACAGAAGGCTTCAGCGCATCAACTGCTTCCAAGAACAAGGCCAATTCATCTTTACCGTCTTTGGCCAATGTTTTCAGTTTTTCCAATGCACCATATACGATGTTTTCAGCAACTTCTTTTTTGCCGTCCCACATAACAACATTAATACATTTTGCAACAACCAAATTACCATATTTGGAATCTGGCAAGATTTCACGTTTTGTTGCAGCTTTACGTCTTGACATATTTATTTTCCTTTTATCACTTCATCTGAGGCTTATCCCAGATTACTCACGCACATTACATGCGTGTGGTTAAACTTATTATTTCTTTGTTTTGGCACCATACAAAGAACGACCCTGTTTACGTGCATCAACACCCTTGGTATCTAATACACCACGGATAATATGATACTTTACACCAGGCAAGTCCTTTACACGACCACCACGAATCATAACAACGCTGTGTTCCTGCAGGTTATGACCTTCACCAGGGATATATGCTGTTACTTCACGGCCGTTTGCCAGTTTTACACGGGCAACCTTACGCTGCGCCGAGTTAGGTTTTTTCGGTGTTGTCGTATAAACACGCGTGCAAACACCACGTTTCTGTGGGTTTTCCATCATGTCAGGCGCAGTACTTTTTACCGCGACTTTTTTACGAGGCTTCCGAATCAGTTGATTTACTGTTGGCATTCAAAATCTCTTTGTTTGTTTCTACCTATTTTACTCTGCACAAAAGCCGCTTTATCAGACTTATTTCAACGACTTAGCCGGATTATAAATCTGTATTTTCAAGCGGTTTTTATGTATTCCTTGCTTTCCTTGTTTACACAGAAAGCGAACTTACTATAATCACGGACCCCCAAATTGTCAAGGAAAATCTAGGAAATAATCATAAAAAACAGGCTTGAAAACCCCGAATTTTTAGGGTTTTAGCTCCAACCGCCAAAATGACAAAAATTTAATCAGTACAGACGCACAAAAAAAACGCCCACACATCGGTGGGCAACAAACTAAAACACCGCGCCAAAAACCATCCCCATAACCGCCGGACTATGCTTGAAACTGTGCACCAAATCTTTTTGCACATAAAAACCGACATACTTGGTCGCGTCCAGATTATAATTCGCACCAACCTTTGCCCGCAACTGTTCCCCATCATAATACTCATCAAACAAATCAAAATCGAACATCAATCCACCAACCCAGTTCCAACGATTATTAACAATATACTGCCCCTGAATTCCAACCGTCATCGCCCACGCATCAAATGTATCTTGTGGCAAATCATCGTTCAGATAATCCACCTGCACCACCCCTGCGACGGTCCAATTGTCTGTTATGCGTCCCATTCGCGCACCCGCCGTCCAATTATATGCAACCGTCTGTAAATTTTCACGCGTATCATAGATTTGTTTTACATCACCATAAACCTCGGCATGCAATTGATTTTCATGCCACAAATCCCAATCAAACCCAAATTCCAAATCATTCCATGACCATTTTCCAAATTCTGGATTATCCGATGAATCATAAGACCCCGATGTCGAAACACTAATTGAAAAGTCATCGGTTATACCATATTCAAAATCCTCAGACATAACAAAACGTTCAAATTTGGAATTAACTTCTAACGGCGTCCATACATTATAGAATCCACCCGCCAATGGCCCATCGAACGGGCCACCATTTATAACATTGGCGGCCCCTGCCCCACCCGACACAAATGCCAGCGCACACGACAACACAAAAATCTTTTTCATATATTTCTCCCTTCTCTTTCGCAATCCGATTTTAAGAAATATGAAAAAATATATAAACAAGAACAAATTCAGAAAATAAACACGTATTGACAACAAGATTTTTCGTCCTAAAATATCAAAAAATGGAATTATATCACGGAACAACTGTTCTAAATCTTGAACAAATTATCCCACACCACGATGGCCACGAAAATATGCCATATGTTTTTGCAACCCCAAATTTTGCATCCGCCCTGCGTTATGTCACCCCACGCAAGGGAAATTTATATTTTGGCATAGAAAACAACACAGCCATAATAGTCGAAAAATTTCCAGGGGCCTTTGAACAAACATACCAAGACATTTCTGGGGTTATTTATGTATTACCGGCCAATGAATTTCGACTAACCAAACTAAACAATCGCATAGAATACATATCCCGTCAACCAATCAGCCCCACAAAAACAATCCCCATTATGGACACCCTGCAAAAATTATGTGATGCAGAATCCCGGGGATTGATAAAAATATATCGTTATCCCGACATACCACAAAACTATTTACTTTATGACGAACCGCTGCCCCAAAAAACAAAACGATTTATATATAAAAAATTTAATCAAATAACCAAATTATACAAAAAAATTAAAATTAGATAAAAAATCCCCCATCCGGGGGATTTTTTTAAATTATGGTTTATTAAAAATCAATTCCAAAATTCACACCAAACCCAAATCCATCGACCCATTCCCAGTCACCTGTTGAATGTTCCATTTCACCCATGAAATATGCACCAATGTATTTGGTTTCGTCCAGGTTATAGTTTGCACCGATTTTACCAGTCCATTTACCTGCATCATTAACCTCGTTTCCATCTGGCGTTTCATCATCCAATACGCCTGTATATTCAACCCCAGCAATCAGGTTCCACTGCGGACACAGAACCAATTGACCGTCAACACCAACATTCAAACGATGTTCACCATCATCGCCCCAGTTGAATGATTCAGAATTCAGATAATCAAAATCAACGTGCCCCGCCAATGTCCAGCCTTCGCCAACATAGCCACCACGCATTCCGATTGTCCATGTGTAATCTGTTACATCTTTATCCAAGAATGGTACATGATCACCCCAAACCGTATCTAAACTGTACACACCGTACACATCCGCTTTCCAGTTGCCCATATCAATTGCACGATAATTCAGTCCAACTGTAAATTCGTCCCACGACATCGGATCAAAGCCTTCCTGTTCTGATACACCCGTCTTCATGAACACAGCCAATTCATTTGTGATACCATAACCAAATTCTTCGGTAATACCCCAATCTTCGATTGCTTCTGAATGTGATTCTACTGCAAAATTGCTATAAAAACGACCTTCGCCCGGGCGATATAATGGATTACCATCAATAATATTTGCCGCGTGTGCACCTGATACTGCAAAAAATGCCAACAAAGAAGTTAATGCTAATTTTTTCATGTTCATTCCTTTCGTTTTTGTTTTACCAAGACCTGTTTGTAGTCCCGTTAATACAATTGTATCAGGCTTAAATTCCCACCCGCAACCCCAAAGATTTTTGCAAAACCGCCAAAAATATGATACTATCCCACGCGTGCACGAATCGGATTTTAGTCACAACACACAATTCAAACGCCCACACACCGGGCGTTCTATTAAATTTGTTATAATTCGTTATACTTTTTAATAATTATCAAAAATAACAGACTGACGATTTTTTAATTTTTATTTTTTAATTTTTTTATCTCGCGCCAGTCATTGTGATTTTTTTTATGTTCTTCATAGTCTTTTGAAAACTTATGCCCACCCCGCCCGTCTGCAACAAAGAACAAGTAATTAGTGTCGGCGGGCTTTAACACCGCACGAATCGCAGCCTGCCCAACATTT
This sequence comes from Alphaproteobacteria bacterium, assembly GCA_046882065.1. Lineage (GTDB taxonomy): Bacteria > Pseudomonadota > Alphaproteobacteria > Rs-D84 > Rs-D84 > Enterousia. The sequence continues at coordinate 13,163 of JBKSMY010000003.1, forward strand.
GCAATTGGCGCCGGCGGCAGACCTTTGTTTTTATAGGTATTATACGGGCTATCTATTTTCAAATGGCCACGCAACAATGGCTGCCCCTGCATATCACCCAAACCATCGGTCAACGCATATACAACCGTCGGATCCGCCTGCAGACGCATTCCTTTGGCCAAACGGTTCAAATACACACTTGCGACAATCGGCATTTCACGCGCCTGGGGTGTTTCCTTTTGAACAATTGACGCCAACGTTACCACATCATTCCAATCCTTTAACCCCTTGGGCAGACGTCGACTTGTCTTTTGCCAAACATCTTCTATCTGCACCATTCTTTTACGCGCCAAATCCAGCAACGCCAAACGATTCGTTCCACGCGCAACCGTATATGTATCTGGAAAGATATCACCATCATGCAAATCACAAACCGGCGCATTATTACCAGCCTTACATTCCACCGCACCAGTCAACGCCGACGACTGCAACAATAAATTTTTAATCTGCTTTATCGTCAATCCTTCGGGTATCACAATGGTCGTAGACGCAACCCGCCCATCTGCAAACATATCTGCTATTTTCCAAACGCTGGCCGACACAGGTATATCATATTGCCCACTTTGAATTTTTCCACCATTCAATCGCACAGCCATTTTAAAGACCTGTTCCGAATCGATTAACTTTTGTTTCATCAATCGCGTTGCAACCCCAGATACAGTATCCCCCGCCACAATATCAAACACAACAGGTTTTGACACCGTCGAATGAATACCAAACATAAACAACACCGCACACACCACAATTATTACTGGTGCAACAATCATCTGGATAATAACACGCTGTGGGAAAAATTTTCTTCGTCTTGCCATGGTCTGTTTATTATTACAGACAAAACCCTTATTTGCAATTATTTCACAAAAATAAAATCCGGCGATGCCGGATTTAATGTTTTATTTTTCTTCACCTAAACCAATTGTACTTTTAATCGGATCGACAATTGATTCTTTTGCGCTATCCAACGTGCGTATCAACGCACGACGAATCTTGCCACTGATTGTCATAGGCAAAGTCTCCACAAACTCAATCACCCGTGGTGCCTTATAGTGCGCCGCACGCGATTTTGCATGATCCTGCAATTGCCGAACCAGCGCATCTGTCTGTTGGAAATACTTGTTCAAAACAATTGTCGCCTTGACCGCCTGACCGCGGGCTGGGTCTGGGATACCGGTCACAGCTACCTCACGCACCGCAGGATGTTCCAACAAAACCGATTCCACCTCGAACGGGCTAACACGATAACCACTGGTCTTAATCAAATCATCATTTCGACCCACGAACCAGAAATAACCATCCGCATCAAAATACGCCATATCACCTGTATGATATATACCATCACGATAGACCGCATATGTCTGCTTTTCATTTTTATGGTATTCCTGGAACAACCCTAATGGTTTCCCATCTTTGACATTGACGCAGATTTCACCAACGGTGTTGGCATCCACAATCACACGCCCACGTTCATCCAACAACTTTACATCCCACCCAGCCGCAGGCATACCCATCGCGCCAGGCTTTGGTTCAATCCATTCATTGGTAAAAATCATAACACAGGTTTCCGTCTGGCCAAAACCTTCGCGCAGTTTTACACCCGTATTTTCCAAGAAACGTTCATACACCTCTGGATTTAATGCTTCACCTGCAACATCTGCTTTTTTCAACGACGACAAATCATACTTACTCATATCTGCATGAATCATCATCTTGTACGCAGTCGGCGGCGCACAAAAAGACGTAATCTTATGCTCTGCAATTGCGTTCAGCAAATCATGTGCAGTAAAGAAACGACTAAAATCGAAAACAAACACAGTCGCACCCGCCAACCATTGACCGTACATTTTACCCCACGAACATTTTGCCCAACCCGATTCGGACAAAGTAAAGTGAATATCGCCATCACGCAAACGCTGCCAAAATACAGCGGTATTTATATGCCCCAGCGGATACGCAAAATTATGCGCCACCATTTTCGGCATATCTGTTGTACCACTTGTAAAATATACAACCATAGTATCTGTATTTTCGTTTGGCACGCGTTCTAATGTCTTGGCATATTTTTCACATGCATTTTCTACATCTGCACAATCAATCAATTGAATATTTTCATCTGCTCCAATTGCGCTTTTTATTTCATTCATAATTACACCATCATCAAACGCAATAACCGCTGCCGCATTTGCAGCATCCAAACGATACTTAATATCCTTGGTCTTTAATTGATTAGTCGACGGAATTGGAATCACACCCAATTTATGCATTGCCATCATCAATACCCAGTATTCCCATCTGCGACGCATAAACAACAAAACTGTATCGCCCTTTTTCAAGCCGTGCGCCACCAAGAAATTAGCCACCGCATTTGACCACTGGGACAGCATTTTGAACGTAATTGATTTTTTCTCGCCCGCGTCATCAACCCATAAAACCGCAACCTTGTCTGGTGTTTCAGTTGCAATCACATCAACCACATCATATGCAAAGTTAAAATTTTCTGGCACAATTGGGGTCGCATTTTTCGAATAATCATCATAATTATTAAATTCGCCCTGTTTCAAGAACCGTTTAAAAAACATATTTTTTTCCTTTTCTTATGCAGAAATAAATATAATGCAGACGCACGAAAATACAAATAAAAAAGTATAAAAAATTATAACAAAACAACTACCCAATAGGTGGTCTAATTTTCTGGTCGGAGTAGCGGGGTTCGAACCCACGACCTCTACGTCCCGAACGTAGCACTCTACCAGGCTGAGCTATACTCCGTCAACTGACGTCCCCGATTATGCACCCAGCACACAAAAAAATCAACCGCAAAAAATTCAGAAACCCAAGTCCTTGTACTTTTGGGATAAAAATTCAAAAAAATGGTATAGATGCACGCAGTGCCGACAACGCAGTGTACAGACGCTACATAAGTTGTCGGCACCGCTTGCAGATATGCCATTTCATTGGATTTTTTTAAGAACGATACTGGCGTTGGTCCCACCAAACCCAAACGAATTGCTAACTGCAACATCAACCTTGCGTTTTTTAGCAACATGTGGAACCAGATCAAAATCACCAACTGCATCTTCTGGTTCATCCAGATTGATTGTTGGTGGAACAATTCCATCACGAATCGCCAACACACAGAAAATCGCTTCGACCGCACCGGCGGCACCCAATAAATGCCCTGTCATAGACTTTGTTGATGACATACAAACTTCGGTCCCGGCAAATAAATCCTGCACCGCTGCCAATTCACCAACGTCGCCCAAACCAGTTGATGTACCATGCGCATTAACATAGTCTACATCCGCTGGATTCAGCCCCGCATCCTTTAACGCCGAAACCATTGCACGTTTACCACCTTCGCCATTTGGGGCCGGCGCCGTGATATGATATGCATCTGCGGACATTCCGTATCCTGCAACCTCGGCATAAATTTTTGCACCGCGCGCAACAGCATGTTCATATTCTTCCAGAACTAAAACACCTGCACCTTCGGCCATAATAAATCCATCACGATTTTTATCCCATGGACGCGATGCAGCCGTTGGATTATCATTACGCGTACTTAATGCCTTCATCGCGGAAAATCCAGCCAGCGCAATACGACTGACCGCGCCTTCAGTACCACCACAAACCATAATATCTGCATCACCATACTGAATCATACGCGCGGCCTCGCCAATTGAATGCGCGCCTGTTGCACAGGCTGTCACCACAGAAATATTTGGTCCCTGGAAACCATAGCGAATAGAAATATTACCCGCCGCCATATTTATAATCCCCTTTGGAATAAAGAAAGGACTGACACGACGTGGCCCGCCTTCGTGCAATTCAATACAGTTATCATAAATTGTATTAAATCCACCAATACCACTACCGACCGAAACACCAATACGCGTTTTATCGCCTGCATAATTATCTAAACCTGCATCCTTGATTGCTTCATCTGCGGCAACGATTCCATAAATTTCACACTTATCTAACTTGCGCTGTTCGCGTGGTTCAACAACCGCATCTGGATTATATTGCCCAGGTTCTGTACCAACCTCTGGCAGACCTGCGATTTGTGACGCCAAATCAGACACTTCGAAAGAATCAATTTTGCGTACGCCTGATTTACCCGCCAAGATATTTTTCCATGCATGTTCAACACCGGTCCCAACAGGTGAAACAATCCCCATACCGGTAATAACAACTCTTCTCATAACATATATTCCTTTGGTATAACTAACATACGCCTACAATGATATACTGTTTAAGCAAAAAAAGACAATAAAAAAATCCGTCGACCCAATTGGGCCGACGGAAAAAACATAACAAAAACTAATCTTAGTTTTTCTTGTGTTCTTCGATGTATTTTACAGCATCGCCAACTTTTTCCAATTTTGTTGCTGCATCATCTGGAATTGTGATATCGAATTCTTTTTCAACTTCCATAACGAATTCAACAACGTCCAAGGAATCAGCGCCCAAGTCGTTAACGAATGTAGCAGTTTCTGTAACTTTGTCTTCTGATACACCCAGTTTTTCAACTACGATTTTTTTTACTTTTTCAAAAGTTGTCATTTCTTTTCCTTTATTTTAGTTAAATAGTTTGGTCCATACCATGACCGTCATTACATACTAAACTATCATTTTATAGAATATGTGTCAAGGAATTATAACAAACGATAACAAACGCTTGACAAATGCAAAATTATATGCTTGGGCTACAAACTTCATCCAACAACATATTGATATTTGCACGCAAATCCTCTTTATCAGACGCCCAGACCAACTGACGCATCAAAAACTTGTGCACATCATCCATTGTTAAATTCGGAATACCTGCTGCTGCTGCCACACGCCGCCATGCGGTACGCGGATCTGTCAAATGCATACCACCACGTCCTGGGAACACCCAATGACCGTCCTGTGGAAAATCCTGCAACAACACAATTGCCCTATCTGACAGCGGACGCGAATTCCACATATCATGATTAAAATCTAAATCTTCCCATGCCATTGCAAAGATTTTAGACCGTGGTGCAAAGCCATAAATTTGCATCAAGAACGCGCCACGCAAAATGATATCATCAACCTTGTTAATTGCATCTATCAAACGCTGCAACCCTGCCCTGTTCAACGGACGCACGCGTCGATTTTGTTTTATTTTTTCCAATCCCACAACCGGATTAGATTTCACATATCCCATTTCCAGCGCATAATTAAAAACACTTTGCAACAGTTCCTGCATACGCGCAGCAATTGCCGCCCCACGAATATTTTCCACGCATGCCCGAACATCATCAGATTTAATTTCTGATATCTTCATATCAAACAAATTCACCAAATGACGATTAACTGCACGCACTAATTTCATATGCGAATCTTCACCTCGGCGCACTTTATTCGCCAGATACAAATCCAAGAATTGTTTAAATGTAATTCTTTTTCTGCGCACAGGTGGTTTCTTGGACGCATTTTCCAGAATCTGTGGCACCGCGCTGCGCGCATCTTCTATATCAACATCAGGGTATTTACCAATTAAAATCCGCTTATCTTTACCGCGCACACGCTTGCGCACAAAGAACGTTTTTACACCACGACTGGTGATATACATACGCAATCTTGGCTCTGAAATATCTTGTACAACATCAAAACCCGCACTTGGTGCCGGCAAGTTATCCAAAATATACGGATTAAAATAAAACTGGTGCGCCATCTTGGCCCCCTTTTGTTTTTTATTTTACCTTTGTGAACTTATTCGTCCAATAACACGAACAGGCCATTTTCAAATCATTAAATTTTTGCTTATTTTCACAATAAACATTATTTTCTTTATGCATTACACACAAATTGTTCTGACATTTTTGTTCATTACCTTCTGGTGCGAAATGCTGACAACGCATAACATAGAAACAACACGGTTCCTCGCTAAACAAATCCAAACCATCAATCAACTGCTTGCATTTTATACACGCATTACCATCATTAATATTATCACACATATCATAGTGTCGTACCACCAGACTTCCTGACTGCACCAAATCACCTTCCGCACGACGCAAAGATTTTCTAAGTTTCACATATCCACGCAAATCAACAACTATCTGTGCGACCGGTGTTTTTTTCAAATACTTAAACCACTTCATTTTCTAAAACCTTTTTATGATACCTTTAACGCATTTATAAACGCAGACTGCGGAATTTCTACATTTCCGAACGAACGCATACGTTTCTTACCCTCTTTCTGTTTTTCCAGCAACTTACGCTTACGAGTAATATCCCCCCCATAGCACTTTGCAGTCACGTCTTTACGATATGCTGCAATAGTCTCTCTTGCGATAATCTTGCCACCAATCGCCGCCTGCAAAGGAATCTTGAATTGATGACGTGGGATCAAATCTTTTAATTTTTCAACAATCTGGCGGCCACGTTTTTCTGCAAACGACCGATGACACATAAATGACAAAGGCTCTACATTTTCTTCATTTACCAGAATATTAACCTTAACCAAATCAGACGCCTGATACCCATACACAACATAGTCAAACGATGCATACCCCGACGAAATAGACTTTACGCGATCATAGAAATCGAACACAATTTCCGCCAATGGCAACTGATAAACTAAAACTGCACGATTACCGACGTATGAAATATTTTCCTGAACGCCACGTCGTTCTGAACACAGCGACATAATCCCACCCATATATTTATCGGGCATCATGATTGTGGCGCGCACCCATGGTTCTTCGATTGAAGCGATTCGGGTTGGCTCAGGCATATCGGCTGGATTTTCCAAATCGATTACCGAACCATCACGCATATGAATCTTATACAGCACACTTGGCACCGTGTTAATCAGATTCAGATTAAATTCACGCGCCAATCGTTCACTAATAATTTCCATGTGCAGCAATCCCAAGAAGCCGCACCGCAACCCAAACCCCAACGCGGACGATTTTTCAACTGTGAACATAAAGGACGCATCATTCAACGCCAACTTTTCTGCACTTTCACGGAATGTCGGATAATCATCGGCCTCGACCGGAAAGAACGAAGAAAACACCACCGGCACAGATGGCTTGAACCCCGGCAACATTTTCGCATCATCATATTTCGAATCGATAATCGTATCCCCAACCTTACAGTCATGAATGGTCTTCATACCTGTAATAATAAATCCGATTTCCCCAGTATGCAGTTTATCAACATTCACCATTTTCGGCGTAAAGTATCCAATCTTGTCTACAACATATTCTGCGCCCGTCGCCATAAATTTAATCTTTTGGCCACGCGATAACGTGCCATCAACCACGCGCACTAAAATCACAACGCCCAAATAAGAGTCATACCAAGAATCCACCAACAACGCACGCGTAGGCGCATTTTCATCACCATGTGGCGCAGGCAATTTGTTCACAATTTCTTCCAGTAATTCCGGCACACCATCCCCAGTCTTACCCGACACCGCCAATGCTTCACCTGCATCCAATCCAATAACATCTGCAATCTGTTCACGCGTACCTGCAACATCACTTGACGGTAAATCAATCTTGTTCAAAACAGGCAACATTTCCAAATCGTTATCCAGCGCCAAATACGCATTTGCCAACGTCTGGGCCTGCACCCCCTGGGTTGCATCGACCAAAACCAACGCCCCCTCACACGCAGCCAGCGACCGCGACACTTCGTACGAAAAGTCCACATGTCCTGGTGTATCCATCAAATTCAGTTGATATGTTTCACCATTTTTCGCGGTATAGTTCAACCGCACAGTCTGTGCCTTAATTGTGATACCACGTTCGCGTTCAATATCCATAGAATCCAGCACCTGGGCCTTCATTTCGCGCGATTGCAGTCCCCCTGTAAATTCAATCAGACGATCCGACAATGTCGACTTCCCATGATCAATATGTGCAACAATTGAAAAATTACGGATATTAGACTGCTTCATACAAACTCACCTTGCTCTTTATGCGGCAATGATATACCAGTATTCGCACATTCGCAAGGCGAAAATTCAACAAAACCAGATTATTTTAAATTATTCAACAACTCGTCAATTCTGGCTGCTTTTTCCATTGTATCGTCATATTGGAACTTGATATCAGGCACATATTTTTGATTCATACGCGCGGCCAATTCAAATCTTACAGTACGCGTAATTGCGTCCAATCGCGCCTGCACAGCATTAACATCTGTGTTTCGCGTATAATAGAACAAACGCACAAACTGCAGTCCCCCATGTGCTACACTTCCCACCAACGACACTCCCGCAATCAGCGCATCATCACCATAAATATCGCGCAAAATTTCCGCAACCAGTATCTGAACCTTACTTGCGACGCGTTCACCACGATTTGAATTAAATTGTTTTTTTGGCATATATATTTTCTTTGTTTCTGTTATTATGATAAAATATAAGATATTAATTTACAATCAAGTAAATTTTTAGCACACACGGGGATGCGGCATGAAATTTTCAGAATATATACTTAAAAAGTCAGAATCACGGGCCTATTCATGGGTTGTATTTTTATTGACCATATGCGAATCCATATTTCTCTTCATCCCGCCCGAGGTTTTCATGACCCCACCAATCATCGCGAATAAAAAGCGCGCCCTTCCAATTACAGTCTCGGCGGCACTAGGTTCAATTGTTGGTGGTGCATTGGCCTATATGATTGGTATGTGGCTATATGATTCAGTTGGTGTTTGGCTGATTGAAACATTTTCAAACCCAGAACTAATAGAATCCTCTGTCAAACCAATGTTCAGCAAATATGGCATTTGGATTATCGTGTTAACCGCCGTCACCCCAATACCATATAAATTGCTTGCGATATGGCTGGGCTTTATCGGCTATCCATTATGTGTATTTTTATTGGTCTCGGCAATATTCCGCACAGGTCGCTTTGCGATTGTCGGCACTCTGCTATATTTTTTCCAAGAACACGCAAACGCGATTGTAAAAAAATACTTCTGGCCATTAACAATCGGGGCAATTATCGCCGCCGGCCTTGGCATATTCCTAGTCAGCCTATTTTAATCAGATCCCGCCCCAGCGGGATTTTTTATTCCCCCTCATACCCAGCAAACAAAAGTTTAGTGGGATAATTTTTACAATTTTTGTTCACAAAAATTGTCATTCCTGCGCAGGCAGGAATAGGGTCTAGGAAATTTTGAAAATACTTATTTTGCGCATGCTGTGCGCGATTTATAGCCCCTATCCCCGCCTACGCGGGGATGACAAAAGTTCTTAATTTCTAAAAAAATAAATACCCCTCTAAACCCCTATTTAGCAAAGTATCATGTACTTGTCCCACGAAGCCTTGGCGGAGTGGGATGCCACCACTAACCACTAGCCACTAACACTAACCACTAACACTAACCACTAAAAAACCCCGCCATTCGGCGGGATTTTATTATTCGACCCAAATCTTTGCCCATGATGTACTATCAGTGGCCGTCGAAGTTCCAACTGGAATACTAATCCCGGTAACGGCCTCCACAGCACCATTTGTCGCATAAACCGGACGAGCTGAGTCCCCCACATCCCCCAACTTTGCCTGCTTATCTGGCATCTCTTCTTCCAATTCTTCTACTCGACGTTCAACATCAGCAAAAGTATTCTCAGAGAAAGTACTAATTTGTCCTTCTACAAATTTATAAACCGCAGAAGTTGTTGGAGCATTAGCCGAATTTGAATTCATACCATTAATAGCTGTATCCAACGTCATTTCGTTCAACGCAGTAACCTTACCATCTGTAATCGTTAAACCTGTCACTACTGAGCCACTTGCTGCCTCCTTAGAAGAATCCAATGCCGCAACTGCATTTGTCGCCGCTGTATAAACCGCAGAAGTTGTTGGAGCATTAGTCGAATCTTTATTCGCTTCATTAATAACTGTATCCAACTTCATTTCGTCCAACCCAGTAACTTTACCATCTGTAATCGTTAAACCTGTCACTACTGAGCCACTTGCTGCCTTCTTAGAAGAATCCAATGCCGCAACTGCATCTGCGGCCTCCTTTGCACTTCCTGCCGCTGCTGTCGCACTTTCCGCTGCGCTTAATGCCGCTGTACCAGCTGCTGCGGCATGACTTTCCGCCCATTGTGCAGCATTACCCGCTGAATCAACTGCTTTATTCACATAAGTAACACTAGCAATTCCTTCAGTAGCATACCCCGACCACTCTGACCAATCATAAACGTCACCCACTGTACCAACAACCCCGGAAATTGCCTCGCCCGCTCCATTTGATGGTGCTGTTGACGTAACCGCTTTTGCCGCTGCGAATGCAGAACTTACCACAAACATTGCTACAAATGAAACTGCGAAAACAAAATGTGTCTTAATCATCAGAACATCCCACCAATATTTTTTCACCATTCTCTGTTTTGTTTATGCATTATAAACAAATTTGCACATTTTACACAAGGGCAAAATGACGCACATTGCAAAAATTTTCTCAATTTTTGTAATACGGCCAAAATCAATCCTTTGTCCGGCGAAATGGTATATACCACCCACCGGACAAAAAAATCAAGAAATTATTATTTAACAACTTCCCATTTCAAAGTTCCACCATCAATTGCCAAGGCGCAATGTGTATCAGAACCATTACATTCAACAGGGAAATTTGCCAATGCAGTTAACGCCATCTTTTCAGATGCAGTAATTTTACCATCAACCACTGTCAGCCCCGTAATAACTTTACCAGCTTCTGCATTGACCGAAGAATCCAATGCCGCAACTGCATTTGTCGCCGCACCCGCTGCATCAAACGCATCTACATTTTTGTATGCTGCAGAACCTAAACCCTTAACAGCAACATCTGTACCCTGTACGCTAATCGTACCATCAGCACTACCTGTTACAACTTCAGATGCCTGAACTGCAGACTGTGCCTCAGCAACCACCTCAGCATTTACACCAGACGTTGCATAAGCAGATCCTTCAATAGCTTGGATTGCTTCTTCCGCTTCTTCTACTCGACTTTCAACACCAGCAAAAGTATTCTCAGAGAAAGCATCAATTTGTTCTCCTACAAATGTATAAACCGCAGAAGTTGTTGGAGCATTAGCCGAAGTTTTATTCGCTTCATTAATACCTGTATCCAACGTCATTTCGTTCAACGCAGTAACCTTACCATCTGTAATCGTTAAACCTGTCACTACTGAGCCACTTGCTGCCTCCTTAGAAGAATCCAATGCCGCAACTGCATCTGTCGCCGCACCCGCTGCATCAAACGCATCTACATTTTTGTATGCTGCAGAACCTAAACCCTTAACAGCAACATCTTCACCCTGTACGCTAATCGTACCATTAGCACTACCTGTTACAACTTCAGATGCCTGAACTGCACTATCTGCTTCAGACAAAGAACCTTGAACTGATTCGCTAAATTTTGAAGCATCCGCATCAGCCAAAGCACTAGTAATCTGTTCTGCAACAGACCCCTCACCATTACCTGCAACTGTATCAACTTTCGTTGCCAGTGCATTAACAGCCGCGGTCAAGTCAGCAGAACCTGCTACAGAACCAGAAAATGCTGTATCACCGGTACGATCTGTTACATATGTTGTTGAAGCGATTTCAGCGTTCGCAGCCGATACAGCCATAATCGCAAACAAAGATACTGTTAGTATTTTTTTCATTTTTCCTTCCTTTCTTTCTTGTTTTGTTGTTTTGTTGTTTTGCCTTGCCTCTTTTATGCTGTCGATGATTTTTTTCACCCACAGCACCAAACTACCTATTACTCGCCATCCGTACCACGTTCAATCTGTTCCCACGCATAGTCAGCGACACCTGTCTCGCTAACATTTGCAGTCAGAACATATTTACCCGCCGTCGTTGTGGCTTTTGTAATGTCCATTTTCTCCGCCAATTCTTCGGCCAACCCCGTAACCTTACTTGACGAAACCGCAGAAATCTTTTCATCAGATACCGCACCATTGGCAATCTTATTTCCACTAACCGCACCGTTTGCTAACTTAGCCTCAGTCACAGCCAGATTGTCGATATCATCTGTACCAACGATATCTTTCATCGCCAACGCGCCCAATTCTGACGTCTTGGTATATGCAGTCAGCGCACCCTCAACATCAGCCCGCTTTGCATACTGACCCAAATTCGCAGCTGCAATCGCATCAGCAATCGATTTAGCGACAGAACCCTCTACCGTGTCATTGCCATTCAATGTTGTTAACGCAACCGTATTTGCGTTAATCTTAACATCCTGGGCATCATTTGTTGCCTTGGCCGTCGCAATAGACTCATAGATAGTTTCCGCTTCTGACTTTTTCAGATATCCACCCAAAATAGTAGAAACGTCACCCGTCATTGTTCCCTGAACAGCCACCGCAATCGCATCATCTGTTTCACCTTTGGTATACGCATCCGTAATACCATAGTCAGACAATTTTGTACCCTTGTCCGCCTTGCTAGATTCTAACCCATCAATCGCCGTTGCATTCGCAGTCACGCGTGTATCCAAACCGGAAACCGCATTCGCACGCGCCAATTCTTCGGCCGCAATGGCATCTGCGTTCTTCTTAACCGCAGCATCATTCGATGTTTTATATTCGGACAATGCATTCGCCGTCGCATCAGCAGCAGTTTTATTATCAGCAACCGTCTGGGATAAAACGTCAATAGACGAGTTGCTAATACCAACCTTGGCATCAACATACGCCTTAGACGCAACGGCCGCATCAGCTGTATTGACAGATACTAACCCCATCAAAACAGTGAATATTCCTGCTGTTAATTTTTTCATGATTGTTTTCCCTTTTCCCTCGGTTGCAATTATTCTATCATTTTTTGCCTAGGTAGGTCTAGGCAAAAAATGAATAAAATGAATTTTTTTAATTATTCTGTCAAATAATCCTCAACAGGTTCTGTTAATGGCACCCAAGAAATTGTATCGCCTGTAATAGACAGAACGCAATTTGTGGCATTACATGCTTCCGGCTTAGTAATTTTTGTTGCCAAATCAGTCTGCAACTGTGAAATGTCGGCCGCGTTTTCATTTGCTGTTGCCTGGGCATCTGTACCCGCTTTCTTCGCATCCGCAATCGCCTCTGTATTCGATGCCTGGAATGTTGTCATTTCTGCTTCAGTAACGAACCCTGCATCCAAATCTGATGTCTTTGTATAACCAGCTAACTTAGCATCAACCTTTCCAACTTCTGTATCGGTATAATCTTTTGCCGCTGACTGTGCCGCTGTTGCCTGACCTTCTGCATATGTCTTTGCTTCTGCTAATGCACTTGCTGCTGCGCCTGCTGTTTCATAATTACCAGCCAAGCCATCTGCATAATCTTTTGCACTCTGCAACACTGTCGCATCTTTTGCTTCAACCTGTTCTGTTGTTGAATATGGTTTCAATGCTTCTGCAATAGAATTCGCAACTGATCCAACCGTCGCCGCTTCGGCATTCAACTTTTCAATTGCTGTTGTATTGGCAGTAACCTGTGTTGTCAAACCACTAACGTCACCCGTAGTGTTGCCCAACAAATCAGACAAAACCTTGATTTCATTCTTAACAGAACCAACAGTATTTGCATCACCATTCAATGTTGCGATTGCCGCCGTATTCTTAGAAATATCTTCTGTCTGTTTATCATCGATTGCCTGCTGAGCAGTCAAATGCGCATTATAAACAGATGTTTCAACCTTGTTTGCCAACGCATTAGTTGTTGCCGTTGCCGTCTCTTCTGCTGCTTCTTTTGTCTGATATGTATTAGAAACAGATGTTTCCAAATTTGTAACAGATGAAGAAACCGCCCCAACCTTGGAATCAACATACCCCTGTGAAGCAACACTAATAGCCGCAGATGCGCCGGTTGCGCCCATCAAAATAGCACCCATAACACCTGAAAAAACAATGTTTTTTACTTTCATTTTTCTTTCCTTTCTTTCGTTTTTTTTGATCTCTAAATCTCTGATTCCTATTATATCGAAATCAGAGATTTTTTAAAAGCATTATTTTACAGCGCCCGTTGTTAAATCAATTGGAGCGCCCATTTCGTCCAAAATTTCAACTGATGCATACGATGCATTACCCTGGGCATCAAAGTTCACCAGATAACTGCCTGCAGCCTTTGCACCAACAACATAGCCTGCACCCTGCAAAGCTTCAATTGCAGTCTCATTTTCTGCAATGGCGTCCGCATTTTTACCAATATTTTCGGTATTGGATGAAATTGCAGTTTCATTTGCGCTAACGCGTGCTGCTAATGCAGTATCATCATAAATTGTATCGGCATCATTTTCATCTGCATAATCTTTTGCCGCCTGCAATACTGCTGCATCCTTTGCATCAACCTGTTCTGTTGTTGAATATGGTTTCAATGCTTCTGCAATAGAATTCGCAACCGATCCAATCGTCGCCGCTTCGGCATTCAACTTTTCAATTGCTGTTGTATTGGCACCAACCTGTGTTGTCAAACCACTAACGTCACCAGCTGTACCCCCCAACAAATCAGACAAAACCTTGATTTCATTCTTAACAGAACCCGTTGTATTTGCATCACCATTCAAAATAGCAATTGCCGCCGTATTCTTAGAAATATCTTCTGTATTCTTGACAATATCTTCTGTCTGTTTGTCATCGATTGCCTTTTGCGATACCAAATGCGCATCATAAACAGATGTTTCAACCTTCTTTGCCAAATCTGCTTCAACATCTGCTGTCTTGGCATATGGTGTCAAATCGATATTAGTAATCGCTGACTGCAATCTTTCTTCTGCTGCTGTCAAATCTGACTTCGCCGCATAAGTATCACCCAATTTGTTAATGGTTTCCTGAATGTTTGTAACCGTTGACGCATCTGCTTTACCTGACTGCAATGCACTTACCGCATCATTCAAGTCATTCAAATCTGCTGCAACCAGATAATCACCCTTTGCCTGCTTTTCTGCAATTGCTGTTTCCAACGCTGTCTGCAAATTAGACAATTCTTCACTTGTTGCCAAACCTACAATTGATGGAATCTCTGGTTTACCTTCCAAGTCTGCATACAGACCAGTTGTCGCAACCTTTGCCAAATCTGCTGTCTTGGCATATGGTGTCAAATCGATATTAGTAATCGCTGCCTGCAATCTTTCTTCTGCTGCTGTCAAATCTGACTTCGCCGCATAAGTATCACCCAATTTGTTAATGGTTTCCTGAATGTTTGTAACCGTTGACGCATCTGCTTTGCCTGACTGCAATGCACTTAC
>JBKSMY010000004.1:0-6670 GCA_046882065.1 Alphaproteobacteria bacterium
CAGTTCCTAGTATGACTGACAACAATCAAAACTCTTTACAGCACAGCCAGCAAGAAAACAAAGCGTTAAAGTTTAACATGATTCTTGCCAATGCCACCGGCACAACCTTGTCTGCTTTATCCATTGTGGCATTACTGGGCGGTCACACCGACGAAGGTGTAATATCCGCCATAATGGCTACATCCTTGCTATTATACGGGAAACACGCAGGCATGGCCTATAAACTAACAAAAAAAGACATAGAACGCCAACAGCGCAATCAACACCAGAAATAATCCAAACTCATCATTTCTTAAAACACGCCAAAAACTCAGTATTGCCGCTGCCACCTTGAATAGGCGACGTTATCATTCCCCCCAGAACAAAACCATGCTGTTCAAAACACTCAACGACCTGATTTTTTGACCATTCGTGCCATTCACTTGATTTTATAATACCATTTGAACGCGCTGCAACTTCTCGTGGAACCTCGAACTGCGGTTTTATCAAAACAATTATATTCTTTGCGCCCCACGGAATTATAGCATCAACTATATTAGTCAACGACACAAAGGAAACGTCCACTACAACCAAATCTACCATTGATTGTACGGGCAGGGCACGGATATCTGTTTTTTCCAACGACACAACACGCGCATCATTACGCAATTCGTCCACCAACTGATTTGTACCAACATCCACCGCATAAACACGCGTTGCAGCACGTTTTAACAAAACCTCGGTAAAACCACCGGTGCTGGCACCAACATCCAGACACACCATCCCCATTGGGTTTATCCCAAAAACGTCCAACGCGCGCACCAACTTCAAACTGCCACGCCCAGCAGAATAAGGCAATTCACCCGCCACAATCACATCAGAATCCATAACATCCTGACTTGGCTTCTTGGCGACCACGCCATTAACCACCACCAGCCCCGCCTTAATCGCCGCCACAGCGCGCGCACGCGTGGAATACAAATTTCGTTGAACCAACACTTGATCTAATCTCATATACGAACTATACCGCTGCTTTTCATCAAAATCAACAATCCCCCACCATAAAAACACACACTTTTACCGCCCCACAGCCCCAAAAACACCCGCAAACCCGCAGAAATCCGCCATTTTTTACGTTTTCCAGGGTCAGAATAGGGCGCAAATCCCAATTTTTGGGCATTTTCAGACTTTTTACCCTATATCTAGACCATATCTGGGAAAAGCAACCATCCACCAAAACTGACTTTTTTCATAAAAAACACACACAAAAAGGAAAAACACAAAAATCAATTTATAACTCTAAAGTCAATAAAATAAAATTATTATTTAATAAAAAACATTAACCAGATACACACAGCAAAGCAACAATCAATCAAAAACCCAAACCACACAACCAAAAGAAATTACGAATCAACACACAACACAACACAACACAACACAACACAACACAACACAACACAACACAACACAAGACGACGAGACAACAAGACAACAAGACAACGCACGTCACAGCAGCGCGCAAACATTCACCAGGCATGCGCTTACACGTTCATCTCGCTCAGAATCACACAGTACGACACACCAAAGCCCCCAGCACAACGCCTTTATAATCTCGTATCAGCAAGCAAAACCTTATCAGCGCACCCAAACAACAAAAGCATCCATAATCACACACCTATAAATATACACACACGCGACACATCAGCACACTAAACTATACATAATATACATTATGCGCCTTTTATAAATCACTATCCCCCGCGGAATTTCTAGACTTTTTCACCACATATAATTCACACAACAATTCTTCGATTTCTTCCATATTTTTATTCCGCCGATTTTATTTTTGCACAACATTAACACCCTGTACCACAATCCACAACACCCTAAAACCACTAACACTAACAACTAACACCAACGACAACCGCGTCAACCTTCTTTGCTAACACCCCGCCTTGTGCATCAAAATCGCCAACCATGCCAAACTATACATAATCCGCCCTGCTCACACACCATCAGCAACATAAAAAACCGGGCGAACACTCGCCCGGCCACAGTTATAATCATTTATCAAAAATCAAAACTAACGCTTTGTAATCTTTTTAATTTTTTTAATCTTACCCAATGCGCCATCCGCTACATCAGACGCAAATTTCACAGCCTCTTTAACCCCCTTTTTCAGATCACTTTCAACCACTGCGCCCGTCTCTACCGGCTCTACATCAGAACAGCAAAACGCACATTTGGTCGCCGCATTATTTATAGTAGATTTACAATACGGGCACGGACGGGTGTTTGCAGGTTTTTTATCACGCACCTTGTTCATAGTACGCACAAACAAAAAGATAGCAAACATCGTTATAAAGAAACTGACCACAGAATTCAAGAACATGCCCATATTCAGCGTAGTCGCACCCGCAGCCTGCGCCTGCGCAATCGTTTCATAATGTCCACCGGCCGGATTACTTAACACAAAGAACCACTGCGAAAAATCAACCCCACCAATCAACAACCCAATCGGTGGCATAATAACATCCTTTACCAGCGAATTAACCACCCCGGTCATAACACTACCGACGATGATACCGACCGCCATATCGATAGCATTACCACGTTGAACAAAAGTACTAAATTCTTTTAATAAATTACTCTTTTTTGCCATTTTTTACTCCTTGTCTTGTTTGTTTGAATACTCTTCAATTCCACGCAACACCGCCCCCAGCGTTTTGCGCAGATTCTCATCATGCGTTTCGACTGTTATATCAGCCATCGCATAAATCCCATAACGCTCATCTATCAACTGCTGTAAAATCTTACGGCTATCAGTATTCAGCAACTGCGGCCGCGTATCACGCGCCCCCGTACGTTTAACCAACAAATCCAGATCCGCACGCAGCCACACAGACAACGCCCGTTCCAACACCATTTCTCGCACCGCCGGCGTTATAAAAGCCCCCTCGCCCGTCGAAATAACCTTCAAGGCCGGTGGCGTATCCAACAAACGCTCGATGACGCGCTGCTCTACACGGCGAAATTCTTCTTCGCCATACATAGAAAAGATATCAACAACGCTACAACCAGCCGCCGCTTCTATCTCTTTATCAGAATCAACGAACGGAATCCCCAGCCGTCGCGCCAAGGCACGCCCAACACTGGTCTTACCCGCCCCCATCAATCCAACCATCACAACTGGTCTATCAATAAAATCATCTTTTACATTACTCATAACGACTTTTATCATACCAGATTTCACAAAACACTCAATAAAAAACACATTATCATTTTCAATAATAGGTTTTTTGTGCTATAATAAGAAACATTAAAGGGAATAAAAAAGAGAGAAGTCATGAAACACACAACTTTTTTAACCATTTCATTATTTTCGTTGCTGGGTACAACTGGCGCACACGCCACAACCAACGCACATATACACGCGAACGCAATCACGGCACACAACATCGCTGCGATTCAGCACTCGACAACGCAAACGGCATTTTCTTCATTTGCAGGCTCGATGCGCGGAACAATGGGCGCCCAAAAATCACGTTCAAAGTCAATATCCGCCCAACGCAGCGAAGACCCAAAAACAACATACGGTCGCGCACCTATGTACGGCTCTGCGCCAATGTACGGCGAATATAATGACGACGGCCGCGCCGGCCGCAGCGGTGGCGACATCTATAACGCAGACGCTGCCCTGAACAGTATTTGGCTAAATTGGCAACACACAAACGACACCGCCAACTTTAAAAATTTCTCTCACATAAACACCAAAACAAATGCATTTATGTTTGGCATCGCAGGCGGTCAATCTGAATTCGCAGGCGGATTGTCAAAATGGGGTTTATACACCGGCTTTATCAACAGCAATCAACACAACAACGAAATAGAAATCGAATCCCAGGGTGGATACTTCGGAATTTACAATGGAAACACATTTGGCAACCTGGGGCTGTATGCTACTATTAACGGTGGTATCCTGAACAACTCTGTTGACACTATTCACGGCGACGACGAATACTCCAATTTCTGGACAGGTGGCGCAATCAGCGCAACATACGATTTTGCGCTGGACGGCACATTCACGTTGCAACCTGGCATCCACCTGGGCTACACATGGATACGGGGCGAAAATTACACATCCGCATCTGGTGACATTCTGAATAACGACGCGTTCAGCATGACAGAAATCACCCCTACTCTGCGCGCAATCAAGCACATCGCAAACGGATGGTTCGGTTCATTAAATGTAAAATATGTATTAACATTCGATAACGGCGGTGCTACATCTGTAAACCACGTTTCTGCAACCGCACTAGAAAGCGGAAATTATACAGAATACACATTATCGCTTGAAAAATATGTAAATAACTTTAACTTTTCCGCAAACTTTGGTCGCCACGACGGCGCCCGCGACGGTTGGATTGGCGATTTAAATATAAAATACGCATTCTAAACAAAACAAAAAAACAAAAAATCCCGCAATCGCGGGATTTTTTTAACGTTGTTTTTGGATTTTTACGGGTAATTTTTTATTTATTCCCAAACACCATCGCCAGGTATCTGCGACAATCTTATCAAAGCCACCATTCTGTTCAAATTCCACAATCCAATCCCGAACATCTGACTGCCATTTTGTGAAATCCGCATACGATTGCCAACAATTACGCAGGGCGCTACGCTGATACCGCAACCTTTTATCACATTCAGTATATTCAACAGGCGACTTGCCACCCAACGCCTTTTCGCACAGTGTATAAACCGCCTTAATCGTTGCACGACGTCGCATAAATTACTCCATATTTGCCAACTGTTCCAATTGATCCGCTGCGATCAACGCATCAATCATTTCATCCAGTCCTGCACCGCCTGCCAGAATATCATCCAATTTGTACAACGTCAGTTTAATGCGATGATCTGTCACACGTTGTTCTGGGAAATTATATGTACGAATCTTTTCACTGCGATCGCCCGAACCAACCATAGATTTACGCGATGCATTGCTGGCCGATTCTTGTTCCATACGCTGTTTTTCATACAACTTTGAACGCAAAACCGCCATCGCCGCCGTCTTGTTCTGTAATTGACTGCGTTCATTTTGACACGTCACAACAATACCGGTCGGAAAGTGTGTAATGCGTATCGCACTATCAGTTTTATTAACGTGCTGACCACCTGCGCCTGATGCGCGGAAAATATCGATACGAATATCTTTGTCTTCAATTACAACGTCAATATCTTTGGCCTCGGGCATAACCGCAACAGACGCCGCGCTGGTATGAATACGACCACCTGCCTCGGTTTCTGGCACGCGCTGCACACGATGAATCCCAGATTCAAACTTCATGCGGCCATACGCGCCTGCACCATCAATTTTGAACACGATTTCTTTATACCCGCGCAAAGATGTTGCATTTTCTTCAATAACTTCAACCTTCCAGCCCTGACGCAAAGCATATGATTTATACTGATTATACAAATCCCCCGCAAACAACGCAGATTCTTCACCGCCAACACCGGCACGAATTTCCATAATTACGCTATTATCATCTGCCGCATCGCGTGGCAACAACGCAATCTGCAAATCTTTTTCAATTTCCGGCAACCGATGATTCAACTCGTGCAATTGCTCATTCGCAATTTCACGCAATTCAGAATCATTCAGCATTTCATTTGCATCTGCAATTCCCGCAACAACCTGGAAATATTCGTTAATCAACGGCAATATTTCATTCAAGCGAGAATATTCCTTGGACAACTTAGTCAACTCGTCTCCGGACACCTCGCCCGAGTTCATCTGCGCCTCTATCTCAGATGCGCGCGACTGAATATCTTTTAACTTCTGTTCAACAATCATAATTACTCACCCTGAACCATTTTTACAGCATCCAAAATCGACAAACTCTGCTGTTCCCCAGTCGTCATATTTTTCAATGCAACAACCTGATTTTTTGCTTCATCTTCGCCGATTATCATACTGAATCTAGCGTTTATTTTATCGCTGTATTCAATTTGATTTTTGAACTTTTTATCCGCATCCAAATACGCCACAGATGCCACATTTGCATCGCGTAACGCATTAAGAGCAGAAACCGCATAGGCCAAATTATCCGCCCCCATACACAACACAGAAACATCAACCGGCGATTCAAAACGTGACAAATCAATCGCCCCAAATTCCATCAGCGCCACAAATATACGCGAAAATCCAATCGCAGCACCAACGCCAATAATCTTGGTCTTGCTAAATTTGCCCGCCAAATCGGCATAACGACCACCACCGGCCGCCGTTCCCAATTCTGGATGACTTAACAACTTAAATTCGAACACCAATCCGGTATAATATGCCAAACCACGCGTAATAGACAGGTCGATTTCAGCATTCTTGACACCAAACAATTCCAGCGTTTTCATAAAATCATTTAACTCTGCAACCGCCGCATCCAACTTGTCAGATTTGTTCAAGAACCCAGAATAACCATTTATAAACACAGATTTAATTTGATTTTCTTTTTCCGCATTACCCAACGTGTCTTTTAACCCTTCGGCAAAATCATCATCGCCCATTTTGTCTTTTTTATCGATTAAAACGAACACGTCTTTCTTTTGCCCGTCATTCATTTCCAGATAATCGAACAACGCATCCCAGAATGGACGCGAACCGACACGAACCGCATTTTCACCAATAAAT
>JBKSMY010000005.1:0-55264 GCA_046882065.1 Alphaproteobacteria bacterium
AATCGTCTTATTTGGCAGGCCACCATTTCCATCCAATGTAATTTCATAAACTGGCGCATCTGTGCCGCCTGGACAGTAAACCGCGTCGTCTGGGCACACTGTACATCTGTTCCCCACAGTTGGTGTACCGTTGTATGTCCCGTTAAGTGTCATATAATAACCAGTGTTACAACTGTCATATATGTTAAATGTTGGACATGAATACGAACTGCCAACCGGTTTCCATATCGCATAGTAGGTGGTATTCGCCGAAGGAAACGGAACCGTTTCGCCGGCGGCATAACCGGTTGTCGCATTAGCGGCCTTTCCCCATCCAATAAAGTTAAATCCGGTTCTTGTTGGCGTTGGGAATGTCGGCATTGTTGGTGCCGTCCAACTTGCTTGCCATGTAGTGTTTACAGTAAGTCCCTTTGCGTTTGTAATACCAGTTGACGTAATCTTACCATTCGAACCGATGTTTGGCGTATAGCCGTTAAAGGTATATATGATTGTATCAGATGAACGTGGCACACTTCCGTTATTTGGGTTATATGTAATAACATATTGGCGCTTTGGAATTGTGATACCGTTTGCTGACGTCGTCATAACCTTTGTACGGGCAGAATCCAAATAAACATTGGTGCCATATGTCGCATAGATTTGCGAAGTTCCATTTGTTGTGGCGTTTTTATTATTCAACGTAATCGTTGTTTTAATTGGCGAACACGCAGTACTGGTCGTAGTTGTTGCGCCTGTTGTTGTTCCGCCAACTGTATAACCCGTATTACATGTACAGGATGTAGAAGCGTTGTTTGCGGGCGTGCTCGAATTCGTTGGACAGGCCAAACATGTGTTGCCAGTCCCGGTTCCACTCAGGTAATAGTTCTGATTACACGCAGTATACCGCTTGTACGGTTCACAAGTATACCCCTCGGCGAAGGCATTTTCATAAACTGGCGCAGCTGTGCCGCCTGGACAGTAAGTCGCGTCGTCTGGACAGGGCAAACATGCGTTGCCCGCAGTTGGTGTACCGTTGTATGTCCCGTTAAGTGCCATGTAATAGTTCTGATTACACGCAGCATAATACCGCTTGTATGGGTCACAAGTGTACCCCGCCGCGAAGGCATTTGCTGAAAAAAACAAAACGGATAAAAACGCGCAACGGCGCAGAAATCTAGACATTCTTCTCACTTTCTTTTCTTTATATACCCATATCATAGAAAAAATAATACGCCCAGCACAAGTAAAAAATGCCCATGATATTCAATTTTATCTTTGACGCGTCAAATCTTATGCCGTCTTGCGATTTGCCCACAAGCCATAATCAATAAAAAAAGCCCCACACAGGGGGGCAATCTTCTGGGGAATGTAAATTACTTGCTACCATCCGCCACCCGCAGCGAATGCATTTGCGGTAAAAAACAGCATTATCTCCAACAAGTAAAACAAACTGCCGCCTTTGAACAGCAACTACCCAGGTATATATACCTTATGGTGCTAAAAAAGGATTTTGTTATTGCTTTCATCTGAAAACTGTGTATAATCACACCGCAATTCTACTATTAATAGGGGAAAACATATGTTTACAAAAGACAAAATCAAAGATTTACACTATTCAGTAACTGGTTCATTGTCTGCGGCTGATGTTCAGGCTGCTGCGGATGAAATCCTGCTGGAATATGGGAAAAAGGTTAAAATGCCGGGCTTTCGTGCAGGCAAGGTTCCATTAAACATTCTGCGTCAGAAATACAATGCATCTGCATACGGCGAAGCAATCGACAAATTGATGAACGCTGATTTGAATAATTACATTGCTGACAAGAAAATCCGCTTGGCGGGCGCACCTCAGGCAAACATGGACGGCTGGGAAATTGGCAAAGACGTCGAATATTCATTGGAATTTGATATTCTGCCAACTTTGCCTGCGATTGACCTGGAAAAATTTACTGTAACCAAAAAGACTGCAGATTTGGACGAAAAAGAAGTCGAAGTTGCTTTGGAAAACATTCGCAAATCACGCAGTTTGGCGGAAAAACAGGACGAAAAATATGCTGCTGCCAATGGTGACATCGCTGTTATCGATTTCAAGGGCTTTGTTGGCGACACCGCATTCGAAGGTGGCGAAGCAAAAAAGCATCACCTGACATTGGGTTCTG
The DNA here is from genome assembly GCA_046882065.1 of Alphaproteobacteria bacterium. GTDB lineage: Bacteria > Pseudomonadota > Alphaproteobacteria > Rs-D84 > Rs-D84 > Enterousia. Next base: position 2,136 of record JBKSMY010000005.1, read on the forward strand.
GCGCATTTATCCCTGGCTTTGAAGACCAGATTATCGGTCACAAGGTTGGCGATAAATTTGATGTTAACGTTAAATTCCCTGCAGATTATCATGCGGCGAACTTGGCGGGTGCTGATGCGCGTTTTGCGGTTGAAATTCATGAAATCCGCAAGCGCATTTTGCCAGAAATGAACGACGAATTGGCCAAGCAGGTTGGTCAGGAATCTGTAGAAGCGTTAAAGAACCATATCCGCAACATTCTGACAGAACAGTACAACGATGTATCCCAGCGTGAAATGCGCAACGAATTGTTGGACATCTTGGCGGACAAAGTAAAATTGGATTTGCCAGAAACATTGGTGTCCCAGGAATTGGAAATGGCGAAAAACGAATTTGAACGTTCGCACGCACATTGTCACGATGAAAAGTGTGACCACAAATGGGATGAAAAGCAGGAACGCAAAGACGCAGAACGTCGCGTTAAATTGGGCTTAATCTTGGCCGAATGGGGCACCCAGAACAAGGTCGAAGTATCTCGTGATGACATGCAACAGGCAATCTGGGCCGAAGCGGCACGCTATCCAGACCCAAAACAGGTATTTGATTTCTATAACAAGAATCAGAATGCTTTGGCTATGTTGCGTGGCATGCTGTTCGAACGCAAGGCTTTGGATGCAATGTTGTCGCACGTCAAAACCAAAGAAAAAAAGGTCAAGGCTGACGAACTGTTCCAACAGCCACCTGTACGTTAATCTAAACGCGCCGTTTGGCGCGTTTTTCATTCCAAAGGAAACAAACAATGAAAGCATATCTTGATATATTGGGAAACATTCATAAAAACTGTCATGACATTCGCGATAATCGTACAGGCATCCCGGATATTGGCTTGGGGCAGGGTGCAACATTTGTTCATGACATGGACATGGGATTCCCGCTGATTACAACCAAGAAAATGGGATTAAAAAACATCGCAACCGAATTAGAATTCTTTTTATATGGTATCACGGACAAAAAATGGTTACAGGACAGACGCTGTAAAATATGGAACGAATGGGCCAACCCAATCAAGGTGGAACAGGCATACAACCTAAAAAAAGCCATGTTAGAATGGGATTCTACGGCAATTTCATCACAACAAAAAACAATTCTGCGCAATTCCATCATGGACAGCGAACGCGACCTGGGGCCGATTTATGGATTTCAATGGCGACATTTTGGCGGTGAATATCAATGGGACGAAAATCGCATTGCGCGCGATCCGACTGATAACTTTAATCACGAACGTCCCGGCGTTGACCAGGTTGCCAATGCGATTTACAAATTGAAAAACAATCCAAACGACCGGCGCATTATTGTGTCTGCGTGGAATCCGGTTGACTTTCCACAAATGGCATTACCACCATGCCACATGATGCACCAATTAATTGTGCGTGATGGCAAACTGAATCTGATTTGGACCCAGCGTTCATGCGACATGTTCCTTGGCATTCCCTATAACATCGCCAGTTACGCATTACTGCTGTTATTATATGCCAAAGAAGCCGGCCTAAAACCTGGCGTTCTAAAGGGCGAATTACACGACGCGCATATTTATACAAACCACCTGGACCAGGTGGCCCAGCAACTGCAGCGCAAACCGTACCCGCTGCCGACCGTTGAAATTCCAGATGGGAACTGGCACGGAATGTTAAACTGGCACGCAGATGGTGGATTTGTTCTGCGGGATTATATCTGTCATGAAAAACTGACTGGTGCTGTGGCGCGCTAGCGTAATAAAAATCCCCCCAAACGGGGGTTTTTTATTGTTCGGTTACACCACCATTTTTAACGCATTCTGCATATTCCTCGGGATTAACCTTGGTCCAGCATTGGTTGTCCAGATTTGTGTTATTATTTTTTGTCTTTCCTTTGCCATACTGCAAATCTGTCTTACTGTACGCGCTGGCTGGCTTACAACTATCAGATTGAGTATCGAAATATTCACCAGAACGACATTTAACGCATGTTCCATCACGCATACTAGAACCACCGCGAACCGATGACGAACAATCCGTACAATTCGTTATATCACCGGGGCTTGGAAAGGCTTTGTCTGGATCCTTACAAAAATACACCCAACAATTCGCAGACTCGTTTTTTACCATTCTGTGCAAAGAAGAATTGAATTTGCTTGCTGGGAAGTCGCTACAATATACTGGTGGCAACATATCAGCGGTCGCCTTGATACAATCAGTATTAGAATCATTTGGTGTATATCCCTCTTTACACAACAACTTCTTGCCGGTCGTCGTGACCACAGAAGCCGTATCCACATAAGAAGTAATGCCCCTCCAGTCTTCCCATTTACATCCAACTTGAACTGGTGCCGCAATAACACCATTTTTCAAAAACTGCACAACGCCCAAAATAATATCATATTCACCACTATCTTTTGAATTCCACCAATAATTCCATGTATTAAAACCTGTAATATTGTTTTCATAATTGGTCATATACCCTCCCCATGTATTTATTGAAATACCAGATTTTAAATTAGAAATTACATCACTAGAATTTTCAATCACATTGACTTGTTTTAAGCAACCCGCACCTGAATACCCCTTTTCACACAACCACGCGCACCTGGATCTATGAAAGTTAACTGGATAGAAATATTCCGTCCATGTAAACTTATGTTTTCTTTTGTTTCTGCATTGAAGTTGATATGGACAAAAATATCCACCATGCTCGTTAATCTGTTCTGCAATAACTACCGCGATCGCACCTTCGTCGTCAAAAGAAGATTTACGACAACTTTTACCCAAACAGCCATCTAAAATAAATTCACCAACGCTGCCCTGGGGATTTGTATTGCCCGTATACCCCCATGCAGACCAATACGCAGTAGAATTACTTATTGCCATGGCCGATGTTTGGGATATGCAAAACGGAACAATAACCGCAGCGATTTTCTTCAATTTCATGTCGTCCTCACTTAATAAAACCTCTATTTCCCTGCAACATAGCAAACGCCATTTTCCATATAACCATTTCCCATCAATGAACACTGTTTCTCATACCATGCATCCGTAAATGTACATTCATCTTTGGCCAAATCATACGACGCAACAGCTTCCTTGCCTTCTTCATTATAATTCAAGCATTGTACGCGTGTGGTATTTTCGACGCATACACCCAGACTTGTAGTACTCTCATCCTTGGTCCCACCAAACACAGTTGAATAAAACGCGTCTAACAATTTTTCAGTTCCTTGCTGCTCAACCCAGTACCCATCCAATGCCTCGCATGCATCCATCAACTGATAATCCAACTGTGCTTCAATATTTGTCATTATCTTTTCAACCTGGGTGCGTGTTTGCACTGGCAAAGCCTCGTATGTTTTTTCTTCTTTTGTTGGATCGCTGCAATTCTGGACTGCAAAATCAATAATCAATCCACGCACAGAACTTTCATCCCCATACATAGGCATTTTACGGCAGTTCCACGGGAATTGCATTTCACCTGTGATTGGCGTGCACAATTCCTGGGCATAATTGTCGATGGCGGTCGCGCAACCTTCGGCAACACGAACATTATCAACTGTATCTACAAACTCTAACAATGCTGTCAACCCGCAACGCGATGTCAATTTGCCTGTCTGTCCATCAAATGTACAATTTTTAGAATCATACAATGCCGCGCAACGTGTCACACGATCCTGGCACATAGATTTTGCCGCATACACAGACAATGCACCTGCAGCCTTGGCGGTTGTATCGTCAAAATCCTTTAAGGCGCCGGTCTGCGTATCATAACACTCTTTCATGGTGCTGACGCACGACATTTTTGTTTCTTCAATCAGATTTTCCTGCGCCTGGGCAATTTCAATCAATGCACTACGCTTAAATTCAGTCCACACAATGTCTGAAATATCACGGCATGAATCCAACGCCGACGAAGCAAACAACTTTTTTTCGTCCAGGAATTTATTAAAGTTTGGATTGTCACCCAATACGTCCATTCCGCCCGTCAGGATTATCTGTTCCGACAATTTAAACAGCGACGTATCATACAACGTGACTTCACCGGTTGTTGGGCTGACATATTTACCACTATAATCCAAACAACGTTTATAGTTCACATCGCATGCCGAATCAGATGTAATCGCGCTTTTTACCTTGGCAATACATTCATTAACGTCGGCCGAATTATGGGCACGATATTCTTCCAAACACGCTTCACGCAGAATTTTTTCTGCCTGACGCACCGTCTGCTTAACACCCTCGCGCTTGGAATTCAAATTTTTTTCATACGCATTACAATCCTGGGTAATCAGGATGCCATACGCACTGGTTGCCATATTCAATGTTGCGTTGTTTTCACATTGTTCGGCAATTAATTGTAAACATTGCTTATTAGACGCGTTATACAAATCAGCGCCTTCCAAAGACGTTAAATCAACGCCAGTCCCCGTGTCGAATATAGACACGCCGCCACCGCCCCAAACATCATCAACATCGGTTGAAAAATCTATCGACAGCAGCCCCAAAGAATTGAATGTTTTGTTTCCTGTATCTGCCTTCTTTTTGCCCGATAACAAATCACCAATTTCATTCAAGATTTTCTGTGCACCGCTGGTATCTTTTTTAATTGCCGCTTCGCCAACGGTTGCGGAATACATGGCTTCGACTTCGGCTGCTGTCTTGTCAACCGCGTTCAGATTATTGTCCTCGAACTGCATCAACAGCGTTTTTGCCTGGTCCAAAGCTTCTTCTGTATTACGAAATTCTGTAAATTTCTCGCTGCAATAACATCTGCGATATTTATCATTAGCATTCGCACAGAATTGATCCATGCATGTAGCATATGCCTCGCGACAGGCTGCATACCCACCGCCAATCTTTGAAATATCTGTAAAGACGGCCGTTGCGCGTGCGCGTGCCGCCGAGCGCGCAATCCCAGAATCAATAACGTTCATCGCACTGCGGGCGCTGTTTACACCGGCCCTTGAAACCGTTGCTGCGCGTGGCGCACTTGTCGATGTGCGCGCATTTGTTGCACTGCGTGCATTGTTAACACCTGTTCTTGCGGTTGTCGCACTGCGTGACACATTTGCCCCAGAACGAACCACCGTACTGGCCGTACGCGCCGATGTGCGCCCCGATGACACATTACCAGAACCTGCATCCCCACCGCGCACCAACACATTGGCATCACTTCGCGCACCTGCAATGGAATTACGCGGATTAGGCACCTGTGCCGCCCCCGCCGCAGACACACCAAAAACAGCCGTCAACAACGCAGAAAAACGGACAAAATCAATAAACGAACGTTTCAATTTAATTCTCTCTTTTCTTCATTCTATCATTTTTTACCAGATTAAATCAACATTTAATTCCATAAGCCATCGCCAAATACAAAACATATGCTTCATACGAGGCTTCATACAACTCATACGCCTTCTTTTTATCCCCTGATTCTTGTGCCTTGGCGGCGTCATTCATCTTGCCGATGGCCCCAGACAGATAATCTCTGGCATTTTCGCGAATGCTTTTATCGGCAACCATCCTTTTCATCAATTGTTCACGAATGTCGCGCGTCATATCGCCGATTTTGCTATCCGGACAGGCATCCTCGATTGCAACCAGGTTCATCAACGCAATTGTTAAATCCTGGTCCAAAGACAAATCCAATGGGTTAACTTTTCGATTTTCATCCGCCACTAAAACACGTTTTTTTATATTATTTTTCATCTGCACCCCCATTTTTTATGACGCCCCGCATATGTGCCGACCGCGCACGCGGATTGTTTTTCATTTCCGCATCTGTGGGCAGGGCAGGTTTTATCAATGCAAACGGTGCCTGTGCAACCACGGGCATGCGCGGGTCACCCGGCGCGGTTGTCCATGAACGAAATGTATTCTTAACAATTCTATCTTCCAGCGAATGGAATGTCACACAGATACATTTCCCACCCGGCCCCAGCAGCCCTGGCACATCTGCCAACGCACGTTCCAGTTCACCCATTTCATCATTCACGGCGATACGCAGGGCTTGGAAAACAGGCGCAACATCTTTTTGATTATGAATCAAGTCCCGCAATTCAAATGTTGTGTTGGGACACGCGTCCTTGATAACACGGGCCAAGACATTCGCCTTTTTTACATCGCCATAGTTACACAACACATCCGCCAATTCCGCAACCGTTGATTTTTTTATAAAGTCCGCCGCGGTCATCCCATTTTGTTCCATGCGCATATCCAGGGCGGCATCTGCGCGAAACGAAAATCCACGTTCGGCAATGTCAATTTGCATAGAAGAAATACCCAAATCAAAAACAATCGCATCAACGGGCGCATCTAAATCAGAAATACACGAAAATGGACGTGACACAAAAGTAAATCTTTCACCATACTCATCATGCATTGCATCTGCGTCCGCCACAACATTTGGATCACGATCGAACGCAATCACATTTGCACCGCGTTCCAAGAATGCACGACTATAACCACCTGCACCAAATGTACAATCAACAACAGTTTTACCCTGGATGTCACCCAACGCATCTAATACTGCGTCCAACAATACTGGAATATGCTTTTGATTTTTTTCCATGGTTATTCCACCTCAACTCGTAAGCCCAACGCCGTCAAATCAGCGATTGTTGTTGCACCCAATTCAACCCCGCCGGGCAGGGCGACTGTGGCTGTTTTTTCCGCACCATGCAAAACCAATTCCACACGCGTATATCCGCGTGGCAATGCAATAATCGCCTTTTTAACATCCTGTAAAACGGCTTGGTCGCGAATATCAAGTGTGATTTTCTTTGCTATTTTGGCAACCCATTGATTCAAAGGTGTAATAGAATCTACGAATATAGAAACCCGATCATCACGATTAGATGTCTTGCCTGAAATCAGCACGACTGTGTCATTTGCTAATATCTGCGCAAATTCTATGGCCGAATCCCCGAACGCCACCGCATCGATATTGCCCGCGCTGTCCGATGCGTTAATGGTAATCATTTCCTTGCCTGTCTTGGTACGACGACGTCCAAATGAATTTACATTTGCGGCAACCTGTACCGATTTTCTGTCGCCCAGCGTACCCAGCGTGGCACTTGTTGCCAAATTGGCGCGCGCAATCAGATGCTTATACTGATCCAACGGATGTGCCGAAATATAGAACCCTAATGCAGACAGTTCATTTTCCAACTTCTGTCCAAATGTCCATGGTTCTGTCTTTGGCAAATTCTTATGTAATCTGTCTTCAGAAACGTCATCTTCGACCGTATTTGCAAATAACGACAACATATTTGCGCCATCTTTAGACTTAGCCGCATAAGACAAAATCGCATCTGCATTCATATAAATCAATGCACGATTTGGCTCTAACGAATCCAGCACCCCAGTCTTTGCGAATGCTTCCAAAATGCGTTTATTCATAATTGACGCACATCGTTTTGCAAAATCGGTCAGGTTTTTGAATTTACCATTTGCATTACGTTCTGCTACGATGGCGTCTGTTGCAACGGTGCCGACGCCTTTTAAAGCCGCCAAACCATAGATAATTTTTCCATCACGCACCGTGAACAAAGATTCACTTTCGTTAATATCTGGTGCAACGATTTGAATACCAAAGTTAGACTTTGCGTCATCAACAAAAATCGCCAATTGGTCCGTGTCATTCAAATTACTGGACATAGATGCCGCCAAGAATTCAGGCGTATAATTTGCCTTCAGATACGCGCATTGATTTGCCACAATAGAATACGCAATTGCGTGCGATTTATTAAACGCGTACTTTGCAAAGTCCTTGAACTTTTCCCACAAATCTTTTGCGGTTGCGCGATCCAAAGTACCTTCTTTTTCGCACCCTTCATAGAACTTTCCTTCCAGTTCATCCAACATGGCAATAATCTTTTTACCCATAGCCTTGCGCACGTTGTCCGACTGACCGCGTGTAAATCCTGCTAACACACGCGTTAACTGCATAACCTGTTCCTGATAAACGATAATCCCATATGTTTCCTTCAGAATAGGTATGGCGCGTTCATGAACATATTCAATTTCTTCTTCACCGTGCATGCGCGCAATAAACTGTGGAATAAATGCAATAGGTCCTGGTCGATTCAACGCATTCAACGCAGAAATTTCCAAGAAACTGGTTGGGTGCATTTTACGCAACGTCTGTTGTACAAATTGCGCATCAAATTGGAATATCCCTTCGGTCAATCCCTGTTGCCACAATCGCATAGTCTTAGGGTCATCAGTTGGAATTTGATCCAAATCGATATTTATCCCACGCGTCTGCTGAATCAGTCGTGTTGCGTATTTCAGCACCACCAATGTTTCCAATCCTAAAAAGTCAAACTTAATCAAGCCTGACTTTTCCAAATACTTACCATCGTACTGACACGATGGCAACGGGTTCGCGGGGTCACGATAAACCGGTGCGATTTTTGTTGTTGGTCGGTCACCGATAACAACACCACACGCGTGCTGACCTAAATTACGCAAACTGCCTTCTAATTCTTCGGCAACCGTCACAACCTTGTTCAGGTCTTCATCGTTATTCAAAATATCCTGAATTTCCGCTGACATTCCAACGGCATCTTTCAACGTCTTGGCATCTTGTGGAATTAATTTGGATAGTCTATCAGACTTAGAATAGGGCATTCCATACACACGTCCAATATCACGAATTGCGCCACGGGCCTGCAACGAACCGAACGTAATAATACGACACACAGAATCATGCCCATACTTATCGCAAACATACGCCAGCACGCGTTCAATACCCGTTGGCTCAAAGTCCACGTCAAAGTCCGGCATAGAAATACGATCTGGATTCAAGAAACGTTCAAACAGCAAACCATACTTTAACGGATCAACATTGGTAATACCCAACGCCCACGCCACAATGGAACCTGCACCAGAACCACGACCCGGACCTGTCAAAACATCATTATTTCTGCACCAATCAATATAATCCGCCACAATCAAGAAATACCCTGGGAACCCCATACCAATAATAACACCCAATTCAAATTCTGCCTGGTCATAGTATGGCTGGGTATCTGTAATGCCGTGTTGTTCCAATCTGCGTTTCAATCCATTCATAGTATTGTCGCGCAGCATCTGACATTCTGTTTCTAAATCATCGCCAAATCGTGGCAACAAAGGTTTTTCATGAACGTTGACCATAAAACCACAGCGTTGGGCAATCACAACGGTGTTTTCTATGGCCTCGGGCAGGTCAGAAAATATTTCTGACATTTCTTCATATGATTTGAAATATTGTTCAGACGATTTACGCGGTCGTTCTGGGTCAATAACCTTGGTCTGTCCCAGTACGCAACCCAACGCATCTGCGGACTCATAGTCCTTATCTGACGCAAAGCACACATCATTTGTCGCAACAATTGGAATATTTAATTCGCGCGCAATTTTCAAGAATCCTGGCTCTGTCTTAATCTCGTCTTCTAATCCGTGTCGCTGAATTTCTATATAGAACCTATCACCAAAAATATCCAGGAACCGCTGGGCATATTCGTGTGCCTGACCATCTTGACCGTTTAATATAGCCATCCCAATTGGTCCCAAATGCGCCCCTGACAAACAAATCAGTCCATTACTGTGTGATGCTAATTCTTCGAACGAAATGTGCGCCCCCAGATGATGGTTTTCACCACGCATATACATAACGCGATTCAGTTCACATAAATTCAAATACCCTGCGTGATTCTGTGCCAACAACACAATCCTAGACAACGAACTGGCACGCAATATCTTTGGGTCTACGTTATGGTGATTTAATGAAATTTCCACACCGATAATCGGTTGCAATTTATTAGACGGCATAACGTCGGAAAACTCTGCGCACCCCGACATCAGGTTTGTATCAGTCAACGCACACGCAGACATACCCGCCGCCGCACACAATTTTGGAATTTGTTTAATAGTCAGTGTACTGGCCCCCACTGAAAATCTCGAATGCGTACGAAGATGAATAAACTGCTGCATAACCCCTTTCCCTTTATACCTTTTATGCAAACGAATAAAAGCGCGATAAATTGCACCAAAAAATATTAGTGCAATTTACCACAACAATGCTTGAATTTCAGACCTGAACCACATGGACACGGTGCATTACGACGCGAATCTGCACCTGCCGCCTGATTCAAGGCTGCATCATGTTTCGCACGTTCTGCCTCGGTTGCGGCGACATCATCGCGTGTCAGTTCCATACGGCAAATATAAGAAATCGACATGATTTTAAAGTTGTTAACCGTATTCTTGAACAAATCCAATGCTTCGCGCTTGTATTCATACAGCGGATTCTTCTGGGCATATCCACGCAAACCAATCGCGCTTTGCAGATAATCCATTTGTTGCAAATGCTTTTTCCAAACTGCATCCAGCGCGCCCAACATCATCTGACGTGATGCCATCTGCATCAATTCTGGTCCATACTTTGTTGCCTGCTGTTCATATCTGCGCATAGCCAAATTAAACAAAGTTTCATACGCCTTGCGTTCTGTAATTTGTTCGTCGGTTTTCCATTTTTCGATATCAGTAATATCCAATGCAAACACACGCATCATTGCATTATGAATGCCCACCAAATTCCAATCTGCTGGCATGGCTTTTTCTGGGATATTGTTTTCGCAAATAATTTCAACAACGTCCCCAATCATTTCAGTTGCCAACGGCTTTAAATCCTGGGCTGTCATCAAATCATCGCGTTGTTTATAGATAACCACACGTTGTTCATTGGCCACGTCATCATACTTCAGCAATTCTTTGCGCGCCTCAAAGTATCTGGCTTCGACTCGTTTCTGTGCCTTTTCCAGCGCCTTGGTAATCCATGGGTGCGTAATCGCTTCGCCAGTTTTCAGCCCCAGCGTTGTCAACATACCCTGCAAACGTGCCGCGCCAAAGATGCGCATCAAATCATCATCCAACGCCAAAAAGAATTTAGAATCACCTGGATCTCCCTGACGTCCCGAACGACCACGCAACTGATTGTCGATACGACGTGATTCATGACGTTCTGTACCAATTACATACAGACCACCCGCATCCAGAACCAATTTCTTGTTTGCTTCAATCGTAGCATAGATTTCTTTCTTTTTTTCTTCGAAATCCGGCGCATCTTTATCTAATGCTGCAATCAGTTCTTCGGCATTACCGCCCAGTTTAATGTCGGTACCACGTCCTGCCATATTTGTTGCAATTGTCAACGCACCTGGTGCGCCCGCCTGGGCAACAATCTTTGCTTCGGACTCATGATGTTTTGCATTCAGAACGGCTGGATTTACGCCTAATTTCTTGCGCACAATCTCTGCCAATTCTTCGGACTTTTCAATTGACACAGTTCCAACCAAAACAGGCTGTTTGCGCGCCATACATTCTGAAATTTGTTTCAAAATCGCATCATACTTTTCTTCTTTGTTGCGATAGATTTCATCATGATGATCGTTACGCGCAACTGGACGATTTGTTGGAATCGACACAACGCGCAATTTATAAATTTCTTCAAATTCCGCGGCTTCGGTCATGGCTGTTCCCGTCATACCTGACAACGTTGGATACAAACGGAACAAGTTCTGATAAGAAATACTGGAAACAGTCTGATTTTCCGGTTGAACTTTCACATGTTCTTTGGCTTCTATCGCCTGGTGTAAACCTTTACCAAAACGACGACCACTCATCACACGACCGGTAAATTCATCAACAATCAAAATTTCGCCGTTACGCACAACATAGTTCACATTCTTTTGATACAAATGGTGCGCTAACAAAGACTGTTGAATATGCATAACCAGTGCTGCATTTTCAGATGCATACAAATTATCGCCCACCAACAATCCTGCTTCTTTTAACAAACGTGTCGCATTATCAACACCACTTTCGGTCAAAACCACATGACGGTCTTTTTCGTCTTTTTTGAAATCAGATTCTGTGAATTGCGCAACAACAGCATCCACCTTGGCATACAGTTCACTTGTATCCTCGGCCGGTCCAGAAATAATCAATGGTGTACGCGCCTCGTCAATCAAAATACTGTCAACTTCGTCGACAATCGCGTAAAAGAACGGACGCAAAACCTGCTGTTTCTTGCTAAACTTCATATTGTCGCGCAGATAATCAAATCCCAATTCAGAATTCGTCACATATGTAATATCGCACGCATATGCCGCACGTCTTTCGTCGTCCGTCATATCATGCTGAATGATACCGACACTCAGCCCCAGGAAACGATAAATTTCCCCCATCCACACTGCGTCGCGTGATGCCAAATAATCATTGACCGTAATCAGGTGTGCGCCCTTGCCATGTAATGCTTTCAGATACATTGCCAATGTCGCGACCAATGTTTTACCTTCACCAGTTTTCATTTCTGTAATTTGCCCATTGGCCAACACCATACCGCCAATCATCTGAACGTTAAAGTGGCGCAATCCAATTGTACGAATTGACGCTTCACGAACCAACGCAAACGCATCCGGAAGAATATCTTTTTCTTTTTCGCCCGCCGCCAATTTTGCGCGCAAAACATCTGTCTGTTCGCGCAACTGCGCATCTGTCATCTGATGATATTTAGGTTCCAAATCATTGATCAGGGAAACTGTCTTATCATAACTTTTAACCAATCTGTCGTTTGCAGACCCCAATAACATACCAAATATATTTTTCATTACCTTTTTCCTTACTTTTATCACGAAATATATAGCAATTTTGCGCCTTTCGGTCAAGATACTTTATGATATAATATCTTTTATTAAAATTAACAAGTGCGAACGACAAAAATTTATGATAGAATAGGGCACGACAAGGGGGATAAATTCATGCAACAGCCAATTAAGAAGTTAAATCCATCAGATATCACCAGCGACGTTTACATTATTGCCCCAACGCAAATTGAATACATCTCGCGCTTATTTGGCAATACGGTTGCTGACACTATGAACATGCGTACATTTGCACCAAAAATCCGTCAAATCGCAGAACAGGCTCTGCGTCACGCATTAAATTCCGCCAAAACCATGGGCGAACAGAAATAAGAAACCGCCAAACGGCGGTTTTTTCCTACTTTTGTTTCAAATTATGCAACAGTTCACCAAACAATATCCACGCACGATCCAACGCAGAATCACGCCAACGTGGATCAGACGGATACCAACTTTCCGTCAGATTTTTCCACGTCTGCGTATTTATTTGACCATGATTCAACAAATCATACCGTGCATCCCCCATATCCATACGCTTATAGATTGGGGACATAATTGGATATTCCCCCGTACCAATTTCAAAGTCCGCAGTATACACAGGGACTTCTGGGGTTGTATATCGGGCCTCTAAACAGTCCACCAAATCCCCCAACAGCACTGGGCCATTTGCTGCGCGTTCATCTGATGCAATGTATGTTGCGACCAACATATCGGAAAAATACTGAGTGTTTTTATGCTGTGCCGGATGCGACACCAATAGTTGCCATGTTGCACGCCCGCGTTTTCTATCAAAACGTCCCAATCCTGTATGTAATCCAATCGACGTCAGCGATTTTGCCCCACGCATAACGTCATCATAAATATGCATGGTCATTTTATTTTCTGTCATTGGCGCTGCCCCACCATAGAACAATCCATACGGGTGTTTATACTGCCCATGACCAATTGCATCCCATGCGCCATCAAATTTGTGCTTATAGTAAAAATCCTTAATAGCGTTCTTTTTAGCGACCGCATCAGGCTTCGCCAGCAACATCTCGTGCGCCAAATCATATTTTGGATTCTGGGGCAGGGCTTCTGGGCGACTGAAATCGACCCCAAAATTACGGTTCAAATCAACCAAGCCACCACGTTTTGTATCCATAACTTCGCGCATACGGTTCTGCATACCCCAACCGTTAATAACATGAATCAAGACAATCGTATATTTTTGTAGAAAATCTGGCGTTAAATCCTGGGCAAATTTGTCCAAGAACATATTTTGCGCTGCGCTGCCAAAGAATCCTTCGATTCCATGCACACCAGAATTTATCACGACTTTATGTGGACCATCTCCAATCAAGACATATGGAATATCAAACTTATGCCCATCCGCCACGCACCAACGCAAATCACCATATCTAGATGCGTTTTGATAAAACTTTTCGGTTGCCTGATACCAATTCTCAGAATAATACTTTTGCATACTGTTGCCTTTGGTTTATGTTTTCTCTCTCCGCCGGCCCACACATTACATTACTTTACCCTGTGTTGGATAAAAAGTTAACTGAATTTTTTCCCACTTAGAAAATTCATTTGCCGGCAACATACGGAATGGTTGACATGTGTTAATTGCCGCACGAATTGTTTCCAGCACATATGCAAACGCTGGATCAGTATCTGCACGCGCTGCTGATTCAAACCACACATCACGAACGGTACCATTTTTACGCATAGTTAAATGTGCAACTGCTCGAATATCAGATATGTCTGGACGTTTTGTATCAACAACCCAACAACGTGTCATTGCAACGCGCAACGCATCAACCACAGATATCGTCAAGGTGCGTTCCAGCGATAAAACCTCGCGATTAACACGCACGACTTTTTTCTTGCGCGGGGCCGTTGGCGCATCCTCGACCGGTTTAGATTCGACTTTTTTCTCTTCTCGTTTTTTCTCAGGCTCTTTTTTTGTCTCTTCTGCCACTTCTTCTGGTTCTGGTTCCGGTTCTGTTTTTGGTTCTTCTACCAACGTTGGTGTCTCTATCTCTACCTTTTCTGGTTCTTCTGCCTGAATTTCTTTTTTATCTGGCTGTGCAACCGGGGCAGGGGTCGGTTCTTCTGGTTTTGATTCTACGACCTGTCCCACATTATACAGTTTTGTTTCATCGCCCGACACAACCACATCGTTCAAATCAATTTCCATAATTTGAATTCTATCTGGGGCAACCAATTGGGCGCGATTTACAATAATCGCAACCGAAGTAATCATTATCGCCACAAGTGCCAAATGTCCCCCAATGGACATCAACAGGTTTTCCGATGAAAATTGATTAAATTTCGCCATCTTTTATTACTCTGGTTGCGTACGCAGTCCAACCTTCTGAAAACCAGAATCTTTTAATTTGCCCATCATGCTCATCACTGCGCCATAATCCGCATGTGTATCACCACTTATCATAATGGTCAGATTTGGATTTTCGGCACGCATCGCAATTGCGCGCTTTACAATTTCATCCCGGGGCAATTCCATCTTAGACAAGTAATAACGGCCATTAGCATCAACACTTATCTGAATTGCATGGTCGTTGCCTGTCATCGCAGATGCGCCTGCACGCGGCAATTCCAAATCAATTCCTGTTGTCATCATTGGTGTTGTCACCATAAACACCGCCAACAACACCGTCATAACGTCAATCATTGGCGTTAATTGTATTGAAAAATCTGCTTTTCTGCGTCTGATTCTGGACATAACAAACACCCATTATTTCTGGTTTTTGATTTCTTTGCATGCGCATTCCAAGCGTTCATACAAATCATCAGACTTTTTAGAATAAACCTGATATGCAATCGCCGCAGGAATCGCTGCAATCAGTCCCAACGCAGTTGTTCCCAATGCCACCGCCAAACCTGGTGCAATTACACCAATGCTGACCGACTGATTCACACCAATTGACGCAAACGAATCCATAACCCCCCAAACAGTCCCGAACAAACCGATAAATGGCGAAATATAAGACACCATGGACAAGAACCACAAATTCTTGTCAAACGGACGAATAAAGACATCCAAATTATCATTTGGCTTCATCTTGACTGGGTTTCTTTTCTGACCACGCCACAGACGGATTTTTTCAATAATAACCGCCCATGACATAACACTAAACACAACCAACACAATTGACACCACGACTGTCATAATGTCGCCTGTAAACAAACTTAACAACGAAAAATTATTCCCCATTTTACCCTTCCTTTTATTAGACTAAACTGTTGATAAAATCCTGCGGTATACGTTTTGGACGCATGTCCGCCCCCAGATACGCAACCTTAAGATTTATTATAGCACAATCATTCCCATCTTTCACGAACTTTTGTTCAATTTTTACAGTCGCCACCCCAACATCAACCATGCGTGTTTCCACAACAAATTCATCGGCAGCAACTAACGGTTGAATATACTTGATATTTAACTCGCGAACGACAAACCCAACATCATTCCCAACATTTAATTTACCGCGCAGCCAATTCATGCGTGCGCGCTCGGCAATTTCCAGGTATCGCGCATGATACACAATTCCTTCGGCATCTGTATCTGCGTACGCAATGGTAAATGGGAAAACATGAGTCTTCATTTTACAAAATCCCCCGCATCTATATTTACTGGCACTTTCAAATATGGTTTCAATACCATTGCCATCATCGCCATATTCCACGAATGCGCTGCAACCGCCTGGGGCGCACCATCACTCATCCGCGTCAAGCGGTATTCGCACTCTAATTTTTCTGCGATTTGAAAAAAGTCAACAATCCTATCAACTGACATTACTTTTCCAGTCCCAGATGCTTATACCCAGCCTCTGTAATCACACGCCCGCGTGGTGTACGCTGAACAAACCCCAACTGCATCAAATAGGGTTCAATTACATCCTCGATTGTGTCGGACGGCTCTGACAAAGCCGCCGCCAGATTTTCAACACCAACTGGCCCCCCGGCATAGAACTTGATAATCATGTTCATATACTCACGGTCAATTTCATCCAATCCACATTCGTCAATATGCAACTGGAACAGGGTAGTTTTGATTATGTCGGCTGTAATTTGCTTCTTGCCCAACGCAGACGCAAAATCACGCGCGCGTTTCAATAATCTATTGGCAATACGCGGTGTCCCGCGCGCAGATTTTGCCAGCATCAGTGCGCCATCCGCATCAATCGGCATACCCAAGATATTCGCACTGCGCATAATAATTTTTGCCAAATCATCTGGTGCATAGAACGTCAACCTTAAATCGATTCCAAATCGGTCGCGCAACGGATTTGACAACAATCCAGTACGCGTTGTCGCGCCCACCAACGTGAATGGGGGCAGGTCAATCCGCACACTTTTCGCGCTTGGTCCTTCGCCCAGCATAATATCCAACTTGAAATCTTCCATTGCCGAATACAGGACTTCTTCAATTGCGGTCGGCAAACGATGAATTTCATCAATAAATAAAACATCCATCGGTTCTAATGCCGTCAATATCGCTGCTAAATCCCCTTGTTTAGTTAGCATTGGTGCCGCCGTCGCCCGGAAATTAGTTCCCAATTCATTAGCAACAATATGGGCCAGTGTTGTTTTGCCCAGTCCTGGGGGACCATACAACAAAACGTGATCCATGGCCTCGTTTCGACTGCGCGCCCCAGAAATAAACACAGACAAATTCTGTTTCAGACTTTCATGTCCGATAAAGTCCCCCAGCGACCGCGGACGAATAGTCGCCGCAATATCATCTGGAATATTCGCATCTAAAAATCTTTCTTTATTCTGCATGGTTTACAACAACTTATCTTCTGCGTTTTCACGGCCAACATACGCCTTTAAATCGTTGTACATCTGACGCAAATCAGCCGGCTGGCTATACAACGCATCTGCACCACGAACACGAATTGTTTCTAAATCAATCTGCGCTTGTTTTTTCAAGACCTGGGTCATATGTGTTGCAAACGCGCGCGCTTCATCTGATTCTGCCGCCCCTTGCAACAACAATCCGCGATTTGGACGTGGCGACAAAAACGCAAAATCAGACACAGATGCATCTGGCGACACCAACGCAAATCCTGAAATTTCTGGGCGGCGCATCATTGCCTGCAGCACATACCACGCCCCCAATTGATGTCCCGCCAACCAGATTTTATCACTATCTTCATTATGATTTTGAATCCAATCGATTACCGTCGCAATATCTAACATATTTTCAGATGTTGTTCCAATTGTTCCTTCGGAATCGCCAACACCACGATAATTAAAGCGCACCACAGAAAAACCAATATCCATAAATGCTCGAAACATAGCATAAGAAACACGGTCATTCATATGAAACTTTTGACGTGGATTGCCCGACAAAATCACCGCCAAAGGCGCCGCCTCTTGAGCAGACTTGTGATAAACAGCATGTAATTTTCCTGATTCACCGGTAATAATTAAATCGACCATTATTCCACCTTTCTTTTATTATTTACCCCTAACTTAGACCAAAGCGATTACAAATTTCAATAAAAATATTTTTTTGTTTTGACACAATTATCTAAAATGTTCTAAGATTTATCACGAGAGAACCAAAGGCTACACAATGTTAAAACCTATTTTAAGTGCTGTTTTTGTTGGATTATACGCATTTTCTGCCCATGCAATGGACGAAGTTGTTTACGACAACTTTCAGACAATTTATACAGAAACACCGGTTCAGTCCTACTATGCATATCCGGACGACCCTAACTTTATCCCGGAAACAGAATTTATGGAACGCGCGGACAGCCTTGACTATGATCAAAACATAATTGATGCCCGCAAGACAGAGGCTCAGGCACACCCAGGCGTAATGTTTGCGGATCGACCAATGGTAATTTGCCGTAATTTTGGTTGCACACGTTTGAACGATCGTATCACACGTTCATTTCTGTTCAACAGCCTGGCAAACATGTTCATGATGAACGCCCATTCCCGCGTATATATATGCGAAGCCGACCCATTCTCACGCGATTGTTTACAATCCGGCATTTCATTCCCTGTACGCAGTGGCATCGCCAACGCAATGGTAAAAATACCCAAGGCAACCGTTTCTCAGGTCAGCATGTCAACCGGCCTGTCCAAGGCAACTGTCGGCATGACTTATGAATTCCTGGTAAATGGCATCAGCCGCGTATGTGAACCGACCGTCATGGACATCATGGTTCCAGTTAATTCCGAAGCGGTCTTGTCAAACCGTGAATTCGCATGCAACATGACCAGCGATGGCATCAGCAGCGTTTCCTTGATTGTCAGCCTGGACTATATCGACCTGGACTATGGCATTCTGGGTGGCTATTATTCATTAGGTATGCAGGGTCCAACTACGGGTGGTGGCACAGGATACGCATTGTTCAAAACAGAATTCGCAACTGGTAACATGCAGTTCCGCGCAGCGACCTTTGAAGAAGATATGATGGGCGCAAACAATAACATGCGCACAATTCAGCCTGGCGAATATGCGGTGGAACCCCTAAAAAAGTAAATGAACAAAACCATTCTGATTGTTGATGATGACGACATATTGCGCAAAGCCCTAGGCACAGGATTGCGCAACGAAGGATTCAACGTAATCTTATCTAATTCCGCAGAAAACGCATCTGACATATTAAACCGTCTGTCTGTTGACGCTATTGTCCTGGACCGCATGATGACGGGCATGGACGGATTAACCTTTTTGCGCGCCATACGCGGGGCAGGCGACACGACCCCCGTCTTGATGTTAACAGCACTTAGTGGCGCAGAAAACGCAATCGCTGGATTGTCTGATGGGGCAAATGATTATTTGGCAAAACCCTTTCAAATCCGCGAACTAATATTGCGTCTGAATAACATTATTCGCCAAACCGCATCCACAGATAAGAAAATGCCATCGGGTCTAACGTTTACAGATAACGAATTTTTCGTCTTAACCCCAGGCTACGACATTCCGCAACTATTGGCGTTATCCGGCGAAGAAAAGAAATTATTGCAACATCTGACCAGGCCATTGGGCAATATTGCGCCCGCCGCGCCGATGGTCGCAAAACGCTTGCGCAATAAATTAAATTTAGTATTATCACACCTAGACATAATAACAATACGGGGTCAAGGATATAAACTAATCGACAAATCCGCCACCCCGACAACATAAACGGAAAATGTTATGAGATTGATTCCTCGCAGTTTTTTGTGGCGCACCATCTTAATGGTATTGATTCCGCTGATTATCGCCCAGGTTATTGTTGCCAACGCGTTCTTTGGCAATCATTGGTCGCGCGTACACAATACTTTGGCGCGCACATTGGCGGGCGAAATCACAACAATGATGAACTTTATTGACGAAGGCAACACCGACGCGGTACAAAAAATGGCTCGCGACATCGGCATCAATGTCACATTTCATGAAAAATTAAATCGTCCAAAACATAACGACAACCAGGCGCACGAAACAGGGCGTTTGGCATCTGAACTATCTCAACGTTTACAAAGACGCGCCAACATCTATATGGATCGCGGCAAACGCTTGGTTTTTGTCGACGTACCAACGGGGAACAATCAAGTTGCAACATTTGGCACATCACTGTACCGAATTTATTCGACCAGTACCGAAGTCTTTATTATCTGGTTGCTGGGTTCTATATTGATTGTTTCTATCTTGATTGCTCCATTTATCATCATGCACACACGCAGCATACGCCGTATTGCGCGCGCTGCTGGGCGTTTTGGTCGCGGTCTGGACGCACCGGGTTTTGTTCCAACAGGTTCCAAAGAAATTCGCGAAGCGGCCACATCCATGATTACAATGAAAGAACGTCTGGACAGATACAATCGCACGCGTACTGACATGTTAAATGCGGTCAGCCACGATTTGAAAGCACCTTTGACCCGTATGCGTCTGGCGGTTGAAACAAACACGGCAACGAACGACGATTTAATCCGTGACATTGATCGCATGACAGAAATGGTAAATGGCTATCTGGCATTTGCACGGGGTGAAACGCCTGAAATAGAACAGGCAACCGAATTGCCACCAATGTTGACACGCATTGCGCGCGACGCAGCACCTGACAAAAAAATCATTACTGATTTCCCAGATGCACCGGTCCAGTTCTATGCTCGACCAATGGCATTGGCTCGTGCATTCAGTAATGTTATTGAAAACGCCGCCAGATATGCGAAAAAGACAATCAAAATCACAGAACACGACACCGTCGACATGGTTGAAATAATCATAGAAGACGACGGCCCGGGCATTCCTGACGACCGCAAACGCGACGCGATGCGCCCATTTGTACGTCTGGACGACGCGCGTGGTTCCGACACAGGTGGCACGGGGCTGGGGTTGTCTATTGCGCAAACAGCCATTGAAAATCACGGCGGACAAATGTTCCTGGAAAACAGCGAACTGGGCGGTCTGCGTGTCAGAATTGTTTTACCAATATAAAATATCATAGCAAGGGTATCAGAAAATGAACTTATATAAATATGTATCAACCGCAATCAATGAAAAACTGGGAACATCGGTTAATTTAGAGGTTCCACGCAACCGTGAATTTGGCGACTTTTCAACGAATGCCGCCATGGTTATGGCAAAATCAGCCGGAAAAAATCCACGCGAATTGGCGGCGGAAATCCTGCCTAAATTAACAGAATTAGATTTCGTTGCCGACGCATCAATCGCCGGCCCTGGTTTTATCAATATCAAATTGCGCGATGATTTTATATGGGAATCAGCAGGTCAACCTCAAACTCCGCGTGCAGACACCTGTCAAACAATCGATTTAGACTATGGTGCATATAATGTCGCAAAATCTTTGCACATTGGGCATTTGCGCACATCAATTGTCGGCGACACATTCAACCGTATTGCAAAATTGCTGGGTCACAAAACATATTCTTGGAATCACATTGGCGACTGGGGCAAACCAATGGCATTGGTAATTGCATGGATTGAACGCCTGCACCCAGAATTGCCATATTTCAGCGACGACTTCGACCCAGACACACCGGTTGACTTTGAAATCAATCCATCTGAATTAAACACCTACTATCCCGCGGCCAGTTCATTTGCCAAAGAAAACCCAGAATTCCAGGCTCACGCCCAGGATATCAAGGCCAAATTCCAGGACGGACATGCGGGCTATTTTGCATTGTATGAAAAATTCCTGAAAATATCATTGGACATGATGAACGACACGGTCAAACGCTTGAATATCTTGCCATTTGATTATGATTTGGGCGAACGCAACGCCGCAAAATACCTGGACGATGTTGAAAAAATCCTGCGCGCCAAAGACCTGATTGTCGAAAGTGACGGCGCCCAGGTTATCATCGTTAAACGCGACGACGACAACAAGCCAATGCCACCATACATGTGGACGGATTCACGCGGTGCAGACACATACGATTCTACGGACCTGGCCGCCGTGTATTGTCGCAAACAGGTTGACAACCCAGATAAAATTATTTATTTCACCGACCTGCGCCAAGGTCTGCACTTTGAACAGTTATTCCGTGCATCTGAAATATCCGGAATTTTTGATTACAAGAACCTGGAACACATTGGCTATGGCACAATCAACGGTCGCGACGGCAAACCGTTCAAGACCCGCGATGGCAATGCGGCCGGCCTGGACGACATTATTGATGCTGTGAACGATGCGGTCAATGCGCGCGTTGCAGAATCTGGCAAATCATTAGACGCGGACACAATTTCCGCAATTGCATTGGCGGCGGTTAAGTTCAACGATTTAATGCACGACGTTCGTTCTGATTATATCTTTGACCCTGCATCCGTCACCAGTTTCGAAGGCCGCACAGGCCCATACATTCTGTACACAGCGGTACGTTTGAACAGTGTTTTAAAGCGCGCAACCGATATGCCAAGCGCAAATTACATGCCTTTGAACACAGACGAACGCAATCTGTTGATTGGCATTTTAGACTTTGAGCGTACAGTCATCAGCGCATTTGAAAACCGCGCGACAGATATGCTTGCCAACTATGCCTATGACTTGTGCCAGTTGATAAATACATTCTATCACAACTGTCCAATTCTGCGCGACGACGTTCCTGCGGACACACGCGCGGCACGTCTGCACATTGCGACAATTGCCCGCGACACATTGGCAAAAACGATTGACTTAATGGGGTTAAAAATCCCATCTGAAATGTAAGAAACGCCCGTTTGGGCGTTTTATTTTTCTTAAGAAAAACTGTCTATTGCCCCTTGAAAAGAAATTTTGCATAACTATATGGTGGGTAAGCAAATTTTTTAAGGAGTAAAAAACATGGGAAAAGTAATTGGTATTGACTTGGGTACAACAAATTCGGCCATGGCATTCATGGACGGTTCTGACCCAAAAATTATCGAAAATTCCGAGGGTCAGCGCACCACACCATCTGTTGTTGCATTGACTTCAAACGGCGAACAACTGGTCGGCATTACTGCCAAGAACCAGGCGGTCACCAATCCTGAAAACACAATCTATGAAATCAAACGTTTGATGGGCTTGCGCTTTGACAGCCCAGCGGTCCGTGAAATTGCGGCACGCGTTCCATATAAAATCGTTGCGGGCGACAATGGCGACGCATGGGTTGAAATGGACGGCAAGAAATATGCCCCATCCCAGATTTCAGCAATGATTTTGACAAAATTGAAAAAAGACGCCGAATCCTATCTGGGCGAACCTGTCACCGACGCGGTTATTACCGTTCCTGCATACTTTAACGATTCCCAGCGCCAGGCAACCAAAGACGCCGGTCGTATCGCAGGCTTGAACGTATTGCGTATTGTTAACGAACCAACGGCCGCGGCATTGGCATACGGCCTGGACAAAGGCAAAGACGGCATTATCGCGGTTTATGACCTTGGTGGTGGTACATTCGACGTATCTATTTTGGAAATCATTGACGGCGTATTCGAAGTAAAATCAACCAACGGCGATACAGCCCTGGGTGGTTCTGACTTTGATGCGCGCATTTTGGAACACTTGATTGCTGAATTCAAATCCCAGACTGGCATTGACCTGTCGGGCGACAAATTGGCATTACAACGTCTGAAAGAAGCCGCAGAAAAGGCGAAAATCGAATTGTCATCCAAGACATCAACTGACATCAATCTGCCATTCTTGACAGCGGACGCAACGGGTCCAAAACACTTTAACACGACCCTGACACGCGCTAAATTGGAATCATTGGTTGCAGACTTGATTGAACGCACAATTGAACCATGCAAAAAGGCATTGAAAGACGCAGGCCTAGAAAAATCACAAATTAACGAAGTAATCTTGGTTGGTGGCCAAACCCGCATGCCAAAGGTTGCGGAAACAGTTAAAGAATTCTTTGGTCGTGAACCACACAAGGGCGTTAACCCAGACGAAGTAGTTGGCATGGGTGCAGCCATCCAGGGTGGCGTATTAAAGGGCGACGTCAAAGATGTTCTGTTGCTGGACGTAACACCATTGTCATTGGGCATTGAAACATTGGGTGGCGTGTTCACACGTTTGATTGATCGCAACACAACAATCCCAACCAAGAAATCCCAGGTATTCAGTACCGCCGAAGACAACCAATCGGCTGTGACCATCCGCGTATTCCAGGGCGAACGCGATATGGCTGCTGACAACAAATTACTGGGTCAATTTAATCTGGAAGGTATCGCACCGGCCCCACGCGGCATGCCACAAATCGAAGTTTCATTTGACATCGACGCAAACGGCATTGTTCATGTATCGGCCAAGGACAAAGGCACGGGCAAAGAACAGGCGATTTCCATTAAATCTGACGGCGGTCTGTCCGAAGAAGAAATCAAACGCATGGTTGACGAAGCCGCTGCAAATGCCGAAGCAGACAAATTAAAACGCGAACTGGCCGAAGCCAAGAACACAGCGGAAACTGCAATCTTCAGCATTGAAAAATCGTTAAAAGAACACGGCGACAAAATCAGCGAAGAAGATAAAAAGTCAATCGAAGATGCCAAGAAAGAATTGGCAGACGAATTGGCCAAGGCAGACGCAACCGCAGAAAGTCTGAAGGTAAAAACAGACGCATTAAGCGAACGCGCCATGAAACTGGGCGAAGCGGTCTACAAAGCACAGCAGGCCGAGCAGGGCGCATCCGCCGACAGCGCAGAAAAGAAAAACGACGACGGCACCGTTGACGCAGACTTTTCTGAAAAGAAATAACAAAATCCCCCAAACGGGGGATTTTTTGTGTTTGTTTTATTAATTGACTTTTATTTTCTTATTTTGTTAGAATAATTGTGTCATGGTGACCTTGCCATGATGGGGTGTCGAAACCCTTGAAAACGGCGTCCGTGATGCGGATGAACAAATCTCCAACCGGCAGGGTTGGAGGGTTGGTGAATATATTGAATAGCCACACTATACCGTTTTATAGTTTCGAACCTCCAACCGCTTTTGATTTATCAATGCGGTTTTTATTTTTGGGGGATAAAGTTGAGACGAATTGTTTTATTTTTAATATTGCTGATTCCATATGGCGCATGGGCCGATTTGGCATCAACAACATATGTAAAGAACGCCACATCAACGCATGTTGATACCGCGCAATCTGCAAATCAAACAATGGCGGGTACATATACTGTGTCGGGTACGCTGGTTGTTCCCACCCCGGCGTTACCATCCGCAGAATAAGGAAGGAATGCCCGCCACCATGAAGAAATTAATATTATTTTTATTTATGCTGATAATTGCCCCGGTACAATCTGCCCAGATTGCAAATGTTGATTATATACACACCGCCATCGCGGACAAATGGGATATCACAATTCCGTACAACCGCGAAATAACAAATGTTGGTGTTGCGGCGAATATGAAATACTTGTTGACGGCGGTGGATGTTGCAAATGAAATATTGAATGGGAAAAAGACCACCGATTATGGCAATGGTGAATTTGCGACAATGGTTGCCGCCGATACGGTCGCAACAGACACAGCGGTGGAAACGTTGATTCAGAAAAATGCAGATACGGGATACAAATTCACCGCAACAATTGATTTGAGTTTGTATGATGATAATGATTGGGGTTGGGGGGCCCCAACAGAATTTGGTTTTGATTTGGGGGCGGCGGGCACATTTTATGTTGATTGGGGCGATGGAACAACCGAAACCATTAAGAAAGACAATACGGACGCGGTCACATACACCCATGATTATGGCATGACATCTGGCACATATACCGTGAAAATTGGCGGTATGGCCACCGATTACAGCGATGATGAATATACGCCAGCGATATCTTTTAGTGTGGATTTTGGCGCTGCGTCTGCTTATTCGCAGGCAATAACCGAAATTTCCGGTTCGTTGGGTGCGATATTCCCGACATTATCGGATGGCTCGCAACCGCGGTTCTATTCTTTATTTTATGATGCCAGTTTCGCAGAAATACCGCCAGAATTGTTTGAAGGCATTCATGGTGCGCCGGTATCAAATATGTTTGCTTTAGCTTTTGCCTATAACGACAACTTGACCGGTATTCCGGAAAATCTGTTTAGCGGGATTGTGGGTAGTGCGCCGTATATGTTCCATTCCACCTTTGAGTGGTGCTATTTCCTGACTGGTATTCCTGAAAATCTGTTCAGTGGTATCACAGGTGCGGCTGAAGGTATGTTTCTGCGCACTTTTAGTTATTGTGATGGTCTGACCAAAATTCCTGAAAACCTGTTCAGTGGTGTCACAGACCTGGCCGAAGGTGTGTTTCTGGGCACGTTTTCTGATTGTTATTATCTAACCGGGCCGTCGGCACGGATTAATGGAAAATATTTATATGAAATATGGCCGGATGCAACATGGGACCAGGTTGGTGCTATGTATTACGAGGCAACGGGCTTGGATGATTATGATAATATTCCAGATGTATGGAAAAAATATTAAAAAAACCACCCAATGGGTGGTTTTTTTGTTTAACAAATAATTATTATTTGTTTGCTGCTTTTTCTGCAGATGTCGCAGACAAGTCTTCCACAATACGGGCTTTCTTGCCAGACAGACCACGCAAGAAGAACAGTTTTGCACGACGTACTTTACCGATACGAACCTTTTCAATCTTTTCGATTGCTGGGCTGTACAGTGGGAACTTACGTTCTACACCAACACCGTATGATTCACGACGTACTGTAAAGGATGCATTATTCCCCATGCCACCATCGCGTGCGATAACAACACCTTCGAAAACCTGGATACGGAATTTGTCACCGTCTTTAATTTTGACGTGAACTTTCAATGTATCCCCAGCCTTGAAGTTTGGGATTTTTTTGTCGCCCGCTAATTTTGCAACCTGGGCTGCTTCGATTTTTTTAATAATGCTCATTTTTCATTTTCCTTTATTAAGTCCGGTCGACGTTCCTTTGTTATGTCAACCGATTGTTGTTTCCGCCACCGTTCGATATTGCCGTGGTGACCGGACAGCAGGACTTCTGGGACGCTTCGTCCACGCCATACTGACGGACGGGTATATAACGGCCATTCCAACCCGCCGATTTCGAAACTTTCATTATCGGTGGTATCTGCACCACCGTGAACTACATTATCTATCAGACGAACGCAACTGTCAACAAAAACTTGCGCGGCAATTTCACCCCCGGACAATATATAATCACCAATAGAAAGTTCCATTATACCATATTCTTCGATGATTCGTTCATCAATTCCTTCGTATCGACCACAAATCAATGTGTATGTTGCATCTGATTGCGCCACAAATTCGCGCACCATTTTTTGTTCCAAACGCGGTCCGCGCGGTGAAAAGTATATGATTTTACCAGGATTTTTTATTGAATCCAACGCCGCCCCCAGTACATCTGGACGCATAACCATACCGGCACCACCACCGAACTGCGTATCATCAACACTTCCATAGTTATTGATGGCAAAATCACGAATGTTAATCACATTATACGACCAAATGCCTTTTTCCAGCGCGCGACCAACTACGCCCCCCGCCAACGTACCTGGAAACATTTCTGGAAAAATAGTCAGTATATTAAAATGCATTCTTACACATCCTTATCTGGTTTTGGCTGAACAAAATTCACAGCCCTTACAAAAACATTCCACCGTTCGCATCAGCGCATCACAATAGGCATATGCATCATCTTTACAGTTCCATGGGGCAATCTTTACATCAATCGCATTTTGTCCTAACGCGACATCAACCAATTCCAAATTAGCAATTGTCCTTACGCTGATACATGAATCAAGATTTTTCTTGTGACGTTCATCATAACTAAGTGTTAAATTTTTAAAATGTTCATCCCCAGCAGAACATAAAAACTGCCTTTCAAAATTTTCATCATCCGTCTTAAAAGTCACAGTTCTAACATTCGCCATATCTGAACACCCCAGATTTATCTGCTTTTCCTACAAGTATCACAAACTTGTCTGCACAACTCACATATGGTCGGCACTAACTCTACTGCCTCTTGCGCATCGTCAGCCTGGATTCCCAGATCTAACACCAAAGTATTGTTTGCTGTACGCGCCTGACTTACAGACACATTACTAACATCATGAAAAGTTTTAACCAACGAACATTCCGGGCATGCATTGACACACATCAAATGCAGCGAGTTTTCATTCGTCAAAATTGAATGTTTTTCGTTTTTCATAATCATCTCACATATACAATTCGCGCATTCAAATCAACCACCGCGCCAGTAAACGATACCATATCCCCGTTATCCAGTTCAATAATATCACCGGCACCATAATTCTGAAAGCAATCCACCACGCCCACCTTGTGCCCATCACGCACAACATCAAACCCAATTAAATCTGCCTGATAGTATTCACCAATCGACAAATCGGGCAGGGCATCCCGCGTAATAAATAATTCAGTCCCACGCAAAGTTTCCGCTGTATTTCTATCATCAACGCCACGAATTTTTGCGATTACAACATTTGAATTTGGCACAACGCGTACAAATTTAAAATCTCCATCAGCAAATCGATTGCTTTTAATTGCCATTTTTTTAAAATCCGCCGGGCTTTCCGCATAAGATTGCACACGAACTTCGCCACGGATTCCCTGTGGTGCAACAATTTTCCCAACCAAGATCTGTTTTGCGTCTGCCATATTTTTATCTCTGTTTTTGCTTTTTTTCCAAATATTCACGCAGTTTCATACAATCACATGCATAAACAGGACACACCCCCCTTGTCAAAAACTGGACCTGTTGATTATACAACATCGCTTCATGCATCTGACGATAAAACTCTTCTTCGCGATCCACCTGCGAGCATTCTAAACCATCTGTTCGCGGACAGTAAAAAATCGACCTAGTCATTAAATCCTCTATAACAAAACCTTGCCCGGGTTGCCCCGGGCAATAAAAGCAAAAAATTATTCTGCAACTTCCGCTGCTGGTGCTTCTTCTGCTGGCGCTTCTGCTGCTGCCTTAGCGGCTGCTTCTGCTGCTGCCTTTTCTTCAGCAATCTTCGCCAATCTATCAGCTTTGTCTTTAATCTTCATCTGTGTTTTTTCAGACTGCAGATGTTTCTTTGTCTGAACTGGAATAGCCTTAGCCTTTACCAAGCCTGCTTTTGCCAAGAACTTGTAAACGCGATCAGATGGCTGTGCACCCTTAGCCAACCAAGCCTTAACTTCATCCATCTTCAAAACAACGCGTTTATCGCTGTCTTTTGCCTGCATTGGGTCGTACTTACCAACAACTTCCAAAACATTACCTGAGTTACGCGCATTGCGTGAATCTGTCACAACGATGTGATAGTATGGGCGTTTTTTTGCACCGAAACGTGCCAAACGAATAACAGTTGCCATTTTTTTGCTCCTTATATTTTATAACTGTTTTTTCCACAAAGAAAACCGCCATCAAGGACGAAACTCGTCGGATGATGCACCACACGCATACTGCGAACTGGCTGTACAACAATGGCAATCTTTGGGATTTGCAGGGCAATTATGGACTAAAAAAACAAAAAAGTCAAATATTTATTCAAACTTAGTGCGGGCGAAGGGAATTATAGATTCAATTACAACCCCAATCTCGCTGTAGCGCCAGCGAAAGCGGATGGTGCAGGCGAAGGGAATTACAGATTCAATTACAACCCCAATCTCGCTGTAGCGCCAGCGAAAGCGGATGGTGCGGGCGAAGGGAATCGAACCCTCGTCTTCAGCTTGGGAAGCTGACGTGCTACCATTATACCACGCCCGCAATGCATGCGAAATATTATATTATTTCGATATCAATGTCCAGAATTTTATTTCTGACGCTGCAACAACATATCCGCCAACGGCTGTACCACATACGAATTCAAACGTCTGTCCACAAGGCACAATTTCGTTGCCAACGACGCCAATTCCGGCGTCCATTTCGCATAACGATCAATCCAGTTTTTGGCCTGAACAGAATCTTGTCCCAACTGGATTCTGATAATATTTTCCAACGTATCACGCGCCCACGGTGCGACACGATTAAAATCAATAATCATCCTGCCTCTGTCATCAAATGTAATAATACGATACGGCACATACTTACCCAAATTATTGTCTGCCGCGCGACCAACATTACCAACATTCGTCCACAAATCATAATACACATCCACAGCGCAAACATCTGGCAGCCCAAGCACAAAAACACCATTATGTGGACTTTCAACCGTCAATCCGCTCCACCAGCACTACCGACGGCGTCTAGACTTTCTTTGCACTCTATCATTTTTATATCTGTCCTTATGCCTTTCTGTTTCTTCGTTTGCCTTTTTGCACACCGAAACACGCACATCCAAAATTACATTTTCCAATTCTGACCGAATATCATAGTGATAGTCCATCTGATATACATGCGTACCCTTGACTGCATTATTACAACGCTTGTGCATAGGCTGCAAATTTTCCAAAGAATCCTTACCGCCTGCGACTTTTGGAACAATATGATCCCATGTAAAATCGTTTATATCATAGATATATTCCTTGCACCATGGGCATACTGGATAATGCCCCATAGCAATCAGCAACGCATAAATTTTCTTTAAATGTCGTTTATTTAACTGCTCTGGATTCTTTTCCAATGACCGCAACAAGCCTAAAATTTCATTCGGACGCATATGCCCTCCATCAATGCTTTCCCGACGTTGGAATTTGCAACAACTGTTTTGGATAAATCAAATCAGGATTTGATATTGCATTACGTTCTGCGATAACGCTGAACAAAACCCCACGACGCAAAAAGTTACGCGCGATAATCCACAAACAATCCCCACGACGTACAGTGTAATATGTATCATCATCACCAGTCATTTCTGGCATAACAAACTTATGCATAACTGTGCCAATGGTGCGTCCATCACCATCATGCATACGAACTGCCAGTTCATATTCTTTACCGCTTTCCAGTTCACCAACATCAGCACCCAAACCAAAGTGTCTATGATCAGACACACGCGCAAAACCCAAATAGTCGCCATTCAATGCCAACGACACACGCAAACGTGGCAAACCGTCGCCCGAAACTACAACACGACCAGTATCTAAATAATCAATTTTAGAAACCGCCAAATCACCATCACGCAACATCGCAGGTGCCTGCAACAACGTACTGCCTTCTTTGGTCATCAACAATGATACAGAATTTTCCACACCTGCATCCGACACATACACAAAAACCTTGTCAGATGATTTCACCTCAGGTTCTGCCCCCAACAAAGCAATTGTATAGTTGCCCGGTGCCCACGCATGTGCAGACGTATAAACAAATTCACCTGCATAGTCTGTGCGTTCTGTTGCAACAATCTTGTTATTCACAACAATAGAAATATTCTGATGTGGCAACCAACGCCCTGCAACAACAACATCGCCATCTTTTTCGATACGAACAATATCAAATGTTGGCACCGTAATTTCATTCACCTTTTGAACAACCGGTTCTGGCACAGCCGGCACTACAACAACACGAGGCTGGGTCGCACCGCGAATAAACATAACCCACACAGCGATAAAGATTACCAACATCGCGCACAGAATGGGGAACCAATACGCACGCAATACGCCATGACGTTCACGCGCAGCCGCCACATCTTCTGCTGCGACAGATTGATTTTCTGTCTGTTTCTTATTTGAAGGACGCGCAAACATGTTCAAAGACTTTAAAAAACCGCGTGTATATTCACGACGATTTTCCTGCCAATCATTCTGCTGTGCAATCGCATCATTTATCATATCGTCCGTAGAACGTTTTGTTTTACCCATATTATTATTTTTATTCTGTTTTGACATTATACAAATCTCCTGCGCGCTTGGTTATTTTTATCATGGACAAATTATTCCAAATAATATTTCTTTGTCAACTTATTTATGGTATAATCTCAGAAAACACAGGGGATTTCTATGAAAAAGATTGGCATTATGACTACTGGTGGCGATTGCAGCGGTCTAAACACTGCAATTCAGCGCATTATAACGGGCGCACGCATGCGTGGCTGGGACGTTTACGGGATTCTTGACGGCACAGATGGACTGTGCGTAAATCCGCCCGCGGTTATTAAACTGGACGACATGTTGTTACCAATCGAAAACGCACGTCTGGCGGGCAGTTTTCTGCACAACGGCCGCGCGACCGCACTTAATTTTGAAACCGCCGCCGAATCCGGACGCACAGAATCATTTAACAAACAATTACGCAAATCGCTGCGCGCACTACAATTTGACGCATTGATTTTAATTGGTGGTAACGGCAGTTTATCACTTGCCTGGGCCAATCGCGAAATTTATCGTGATTTACAATTGATTTGCATTCCAAAAACAATTGATATGGACATGCCATTAACTGACCGCACGATTGGATTCGACACAGCGGTTCAACAATTAACAACATTCTGCGACCAGTTAATGTTAACCGCACGCAGTCATCATCGTTGGTTTGTTGTCCAATCCATGGGACGCGATTGTGGCATGCTGGCATTACATGCAGGGGTTGCTGTTGGTGCATCCGCAATTCTGATACCAGAAATAAAATTCGACGTTAACAAACTGGTTGAACATATTCAAAAATCTAATTCAGATTACGGAATTATTATCGTTTCCGAAGGAATCACATTACGCGGCCATTCCGGCCGTCCTGCCGACATGATTGCCCGCAAATTATCCGCCGCAGGAATCGTAAATCGCACCGCATTCCCAGAACACACCCAACGCGCCGGCGACACCACCGCCACCGATCGCATATTGGCAACAAGATTTGCAGATTGCGCCTTGAACGCAATCGATAACGGCGAAACATACGTCATGACAGCTCTGGAATGCGACAGCGTCCACACAATACCACTTGCAGAATTTGTTTCATCTGGCGAATACGTTGCCGACCCCAAAATACCAGAACTAATGACATCAAACGCATACGTCTCGCCTGACAATCCATTACTTGACGTTGCACATAACATGGGAATATATATCGGCGAACAGAAATAAAAAACCGCCAAACGGCGGTTTTAATTTACTTTTGCTTACCTGCATATAAATGACATGCAATTGTCTTACAAAAATCCAGACGTGGCGCAATCGTAGAACGACGCACCGCATTGTCGGGCACTTCCGACATATATGCACACCGACTATCCGCATTCAGCGCACATGGCACCCATGTATCATTTATTTTTTTAACCCTTTTCAAATTCTCAACAGAAACAACAATACCTTCGACAGTATCAATTCTTTCAATCAATCTGGCAGGCATCAACACATTGCACGCGTCTTCAACGTTTGCAACCAAGTCGAATTTATCCAACGAATCCAAGCCCAAATCATCCAAACTGCGTGTCATATCATTTTTTACATCAAAACTATCAATCGTTTTTTTTGCAACAGTTTCTACTTCTTTCTTTACGTCCATATAAACCACCTTTTACAAACAATAATACATATCAAAAAAGCAAACGCAAGCAATCCCTATGCATTTTCACCGGCCACACGACCACTTGCCCACGCCCAATGTAAATTAAAGCCACCTAAATCACCCGCAACATCCAAAACTTCTCCGGCAAAGAACAAGCCCGGACATAATTTTGATTCCATCGTTTTGGACGACACATCGTTTGTATCAACACCGCCACACACAACCTCGGCACTAGACAAACCATGATATTTAATCTTGTCGCCCGAAATGTATATTTTTGAAACACGCTCAGCAATTAACACAATCTCAGAATCCTTAATATCTGCGATGTTGCGAACATCATCACCTGCAACCCATTTTGCTATACGCGCCGGCAACCATTGTCCCAGAACGCCTGCGACACTTTTTTTACCCTGAATCATTTTAGCCTTACGCAATTCACCCAACACATCTACACCAGGCAACAAATCAACACATATTCCCACATGAACATCATACAAACTGGCACGATATGCCGCCGGACCACCAATTCCAAAATGCGTAAACAACAAAGAATCCCGCACAATATTTTTACCAATCTTAATCTGTGCATCTAATGAAATCCCCGCCAAATCAGACGCAGCCCCATCAAACGACAACGCACACAGGGCGGGGCGCACAGGAACAATTTTATGACCAAAATCTTTGGCAATTTTATACCCTGCATCTGACACACCCAACGCACCAAACGACGTTCCACCAGTCGCCACAATAACAGATTTCGCCACACAACCATTTACAACAAAACCATTCGCACTCTTTTCAACTTTTGACACAGGCATATCATACACAAAATCAGCCCCACACGCGTCATCCATCAAGGCATTCAAAACCACCCCCGCACCATCGGCACAAAAATATTGTCCCGCGCTTTTTTCTACTAATTTAATATTATGTGAATCTGCCCACTCAACAATATCGCGTGGCGACACACGGCTGATTGCCCCACGCACAAAGTCAGGATTCATTCCAAAATATCTATCATACCTAACGGCAAGATTTGTGATATTACACCGTCCACCACCCGATGCCATTATTTTTCGTCCTGGCGTTTTTCCCATATCAAACACCACAACACGTTTTCCACGCGCGACCAACACACCCGCGGCACTAAGCCCCGCCGCCCCCGCACCAAGAATAATTACATCATATCTGGACAACACCATCTGCGAACTCGATTGATTTTGGTACTCCGTCGCCGGCACGACTGATAATCTGATTATTTTCGTCACGCACAATTGCATATCCACGCGACAAAACACTTTTATAAGACAGTGAATTTAACATCTGCCCCAAATGCGCCACCGCCTGATTCAAACTTGCCATACGATTTTGCAACACATTCGGAAAGCCCGACACCGCATCCATTTTCTGACGCGTCGCGGCCATTTTTGCACCAATAATAACATTCAAAGTACGCGACACATCATCCAACCGTTGGGCCTGTTCCATCACGAATTGTTTAGGGCT
Organism: Alphaproteobacteria bacterium; assembly: GCA_046882065.1. GTDB lineage: Bacteria > Pseudomonadota > Alphaproteobacteria > Rs-D84 > Rs-D84 > Enterousia. The sequence continues at coordinate 37,221 of JBKSMY010000005.1, forward strand.
TTTAATGCTAATAGATTCAATGCGTTGTTTGGCATTTATCAGACGCGTTGTAAAGTTCCCACTTAACCGCACCCACATATTATCTAACTCTTGAACCAGCGACAACTTTGTTGGTACAACCGCCTCAGCCGCACCGGTTGGTGTTGGCGCACGATGGTCTGCTGCAAAATCAATCAACATCCAATCCGGCTCATGTCCTACACCTGAAATCAAAGGAATATGACTGGCCGCCGCCGCACGCACAACAATTTCTTCTGAAAAAGGCAACAAATCTTCTAACGAACCGCCCCCGCGCGCCACAATAATAACATCTACATTATTTTCGCGATTAAAGTACTCAATACCCGCCGCCACTTCGGCCGCCGCAGTCGCCCCCTGAACCGTTGCCGGATACAGCAACACATGCACCGGGAATCGTTCACGCAAACGGTTTTGAATATCCTGAAACGCAGCACCAGTCGGACTGGTCACCACACCAATTCTTTGCGGCAATCGGGGCAGGGGCTTTTTTCTACTCTCGTCAAACAGTCCTTCGGCCGCCAGTTTACGCTTACGTTCTTCCAGCATTTTTAATATCGCGCCCACACCAGCCATTTCGATTTCACTTGCCACAACCTGGTAATTGCTGCGCGCAGGATATGTAGTAAACCGCCCAGTTATAATAACTTCCAACCCATCTTCCAGTTTAAACGGAACGGGTGTGCCACGCCAAATTATCACAGAAATCGCAGCCCCTGCATCCTTAATCGTCATATACATATGCCCCGACGTTGCACGCGTAATCTGCGACAATTCACCACGAATTTTAATCCGCGGAAACGCCGTTTCCACAACCCCTTTCAGCAGGGCAGACGCATCAGACACACTAAAAATCGTTTCCCCATTAACAAAGGGTTCTGGTTTCTGCATAACAATCACTCTTTTGAATTATTCTTGCGCACAAAATCCATGTAATCCACACCAATAGAACGCAGGAATCGCACCACAGTATCTTGTGCCTCGCGATCTATTTCGATAGGACATCCCATTTCATACGGCACATGCAACCTATCATAAACATACTGATCATACGTCAAATCAAAAACCTGACCAGACTTTATATGTTGAACATAATAATGCGGACCATATGCCCACATTTCCCCGATATACATGACACGCCATTCCTCAGGCGCCGCCATCAACGCAACAAAAGAACAACTTGCGGCCTTACAAAAACCATATGAATCATACGGAAACAAATGATAATCATTACCAATTGTGCGCGAAAAAGTTGCACGCTTAACAGATTCCGACTTGAAACTATCACGAAACAACAGCACAAAATTCTTGGCCTGCATACGCGATTGCGTTTCTAATCCCATTGTATTCAATTGGGAAACCAGCGTCTGTGTCGCTTCTTCAAACAATTGTTCTTTTTGCTTATCCATAACAGAATTTATTATACCACAGCCCAACAAAAATTACAATTCAGTTAACGGCCAACGTGGACGCGGCGCGATTGGTTCAGTCACCACACGACCCACGCGATAATTTTCCAATCCTGCCCACGCAATCATTGCGCCATTGTCTGTACACAGATTCATCGGAGGCGCCGCAAACACCATCTTGTTCTTATCTGCCAACTTTTCCATTGCTGCACGAATTGCGCTATTTTTAGCAACGCCACCCGCCACAACCAATGTCTTTGGTGCCGCTTCACGCACACGCGAATCCGCCATAGCATTATTCAGTCTGTTAATAATACAATCCACAACCGACGCTTGGAAAGATGCACAAAAATCATTTATATACTCGTCTGTCAAAGGCAATTCTGCGCGCGACAAGAACGTACGCGCCGCAGTCTTAATCCCACTAAACGAGAAATCGCACCCCGGCTTATCACATAATGGCCGCGGAAAATCAAACGCATGTGGATTACCTGTTGTCGCACGTTTGTCCACAATCGGACCACCTGGATACCCCAGCCCCAGCATTTTCGCCACCTTGTCATAGGCTTCTCCTGCGCTGTCATCCAGGGTCTGTCCAATCAGTTCATATTGCCCAACACCCCGAACCAACAGAATCTGACAATGTCCACCAGACGCCAACATCAGCAAATACGGAAATTCAACAGACACATCTCCGGCCGCACCATCTGCACGCGTTGCGCACAAACGTGGCACCAACGCATGTCCTTCTAGGTGATTTACCGCAACCAATGGTTTACCCGTTGACTGGGCGATTCCGGTCGCAGCCATCCATCCAACCAAAACCCCACCAATCAAACCCGGACCTGCGGTCGCCGCAATAACATCAACATCATCAATTGTCTTGCCCGCTTTGTCCAAAGTTTGCTTTATCACCTGGTCAATTGCCAAGATATGCGCACGCGCAGCCAATTCAGGCACAACACCACCATACTTTTGATGTTCAGGAATCTGGGAATAAATTATATGCGACAAGATATTACGATTACTGTCCACCAACGCCGCCGACGTTTCATCACACGAAGACTCAATCCCCAAACACAGCACAGCATCATCCGAACGCCCGCCACTCAAAGTCCCCATATCCATACAAATTACTTTTTCATCATTATTCATTTTATTTCAACCACCGCTATTCCCAAGTTTTGCTTATTTTTCATCCGTTGTGCGACATAGTCCACCATATCAACATCAACGACCGCTCCAAATTCACTTGACGCATGTCGCAAAGTCCCATTCGGCAACCACAGCCCCATATGCACAACAGCCAAATCTGTCCCTATTGTATCATGAAATTTTGGATTGTCAGCAACAAACAATACTATCATCGGTTTATCAATTTTAATCCCCGACACATACTTATACGGAACATATTCCAAATCCACCCAAACAGGCGCAACATCCACATCCACCCCATGAACGACACGAAACCAATTTCCCTTGTCAATCATCACACGCCGAACGGCGGTTGGCGCATACCGTGCACTAACATTTTGCACAACATCAGAATTATTATTCAGCCAATCAGATTCTATAAAATGATTACGCGTCAAGAAACCAACTTCGCCGTTCTTGTACCTGATTTGTGTCAGACAACACTCGCACCCGTTCGCCAACACTGTTTCTACAAACGTAGTACAATCGAACGCATCAAATCGTATCAGCGGATCATCATCTGGCGCAGCGCATTCACCCAACGGCGAATTAACATATTTGGCCCCCAAATAAGACTGACCGGGGAACTCGGCGACACCGCCACCACACCCGGCCAGAATAATCAGCAATAAAAAACAACGCCACATCTTATAAATTTTCTTTTAATTGAATCCCCGTATGACACAACGACACCGCATCACGAATTGCCATTTCGCCGCTGTCGGGCAGGGTAGACATCTTATCGATACACGCGACCAACAAATCAATATCTTTATCCGCCCCTGTCAAAATCTGGGCTGCTGACACACGCCGTTCAACAGACGCCGCCCGCCAATCTTTCAGCATTCCTGTTTCCAACGTCCCACTACGTTGCGCAAAGAAAAACACCACCAACGCCAGAACCAAAACACCTGCACCAATAAAAATCTTGAAATATTTTTTTACAAAATTCATCTTATTCTCTCCGTTTCTAAACTGTTCATGAATTGCGCATATTTACCGTACCGCCTGCGCGCATTTATAATCAAATCCGCATCTGTTATTTGACGGGCTTCTTTGTTATACACAAGGCGATTTACTGTAATTTTGCTAGGCGTATTTGTGTACCACAAACCATCATTAGTTTTTTCGCAAACAATATCCTTGGCAGACACCTGATAAATTGTTTCCCACACAACATGCGGTTCCAGTCCGCACATACGCTGTGATTCTGCCAAAATCTCTTTTGCCTTGTCTAACGTTGCGCACACCCACACCCGACAATCTACATCTGACCATGCATTTCCAACACAATGTACGTTATTAGAATTCCCCAACATATACCCGGTCATATTTTTCAATTTCATACCCAGCACCTTACTCGCACTTAACCAGCCACACATCATAGTCCGCATGTTGCAGCGGATTTTGACCTGGCTCATTACGACTCATCCAATTACTGTAAATCCGCCCCTTACTAACCTCAGAAATCTCTACAAAGCCCCAAAAGTCCTCGGCATCAAACGGATCTGTCTGCTTACACGAACGCACATTTATAAACAGTTTTTCAAACTGCACTTCATCACCAACAGGCACCTTAATCTCATGAACCTTACCGGCATCCTTATTCATAATGCGCAGATTTGCAACCGCACGTTCAACATATGCCGACGCCACACCGGGCAGGGCACAAAACATAACAAAAAACAAAACAAGCTTTTTCATACCTAACATGATACCCCGCGCACAACAGAAAGTCAATTTATTAAAAAGCACATTTAATTGACAAACACACTTTGTGTATTATAATTTGACTATCATGAAAGATATAACACCGGCTATCCGTCGCAACATCAACAAGGCACTAAATCCCAGATTGGCTGAACAAGACTATCTGGAGTGCGCTGTATTGGACGCATTATTTCGCGACGAATATATCAATGACAACTTTATATTTACCGGTGGCGCCACATTATCCAAATCATACAGTATCGGTGGGCGCATTGGCCGTGACATAGACCTGGGGCTAATAAACTTTGCTGACGTTCCACGCGACCGCACACAAAAACAACTGGGAAACTTCAAAAAACGCTTCAAACGCTTTACATTCGGCGAACTGCGCAACAAAATAGCCCAGACAGTAAATCAACACGGTCGCTTTGAAATCATCACAGACCACGACTGGCCATCCCCAGAAAACACCGAACGCGTTGCATCTTCACCCGCCTTGCACATGTTGTACAAATCGGAATTTGGCACCGGCCACCTGTGCATCGAGGTTATGCCACGTCGCTATCGTCCGTCTGCAATAACATATCGCGAACTATTACCATACGCACTTGAAAAAACGTTTGGTGCCATTCCAACTGTGTCATACGAGCAAACATTCTGGGACAAAGTTTTCGCATTACATTCCAACGCAAACAGCCCTAAACCACACTGTGACAAATCATATTCACGCCACTATTATGACGTTGCGGTCCTGTCACCGTATATTGACCTGGACCAGACACATGATTTATTGCGCGACACAATTGAATACCAAATTCGTCACACAACTAAAAAGATAGACCTGACCGCTGCACGCGACGCAATAATAATCCCAGATGACAAAACACTTTATAAATTGTCGAACGATTATTATGCAATGTCAGGCACATTTATCGAACAGCCACAAACATCGTGGAACACAGTTGTCCAGATTCTACAAAATCTGAACCAAGACCTGCGGTCTTTATAAAAAAAGGATGAACACAATGGCAAAATTTGTTTTTTCCGACCCACACTTTGATTCAGAATCCATTATCAAAAATGGGAAACGACCATTTAAGTCTGTTGCCGAAATGAACGCCACATTGATTCAGAATTACAACGCCACCATTGGCAAACAAGACATATGTTATTGGCTGGGCGACATAATGTATGGGGCAACCAAAGAAAAAGTCGCAAACATCCTGCGTCAATTGCGTGGACGCAAATACCTGATTATGGGCAATCACGACCGTGGACATTCCGCCACATGGTGGTTGTCATGCGGATTTGACAAAGTATTTGAACATCCAATCTATGATGCTGAAAACTATATAATGCTGTCTCATGAACCGTTACCAGAATTTGGCAACATACCGCCAATTGCGAATATACATGGACACATTCATATAATGGGCTACGATTTTACAGAACATTCACATTGTATAAACGCATGTGTTGAAATGACAAACTATCGTCCCATTCCGCTACACAATCCATTCTTATTACAGCAACGTAAATTCGAGCGTTAAAAAACCGCCAAACGGCGGTTTTTTTCAAATTAAAACATTGGTGGGAAACATTCATCTGTTCCAACGGCACAACACATCAATGCACCATCGCCAACATCTGTCAGTTCTTCGCCTGCACAACACCCATCGGCATCTGGCGCAGCCCCATCGGCACACGTTTCAATTTCTTCTTCGACTGCGACATCTGTTTCATACTCGGGCGCGGCCACAAACATTTTGTCATTTTGCGACACATTATAGGCCGGCTTATCCACAATCACATCAATTATAGGCTTAGTTGGTGTCGCCACAACCGTTTCTTCGGTCAAGAACGGTGATTCCGGTTCCACAGGCACAATCTCTGGTTCTGCGACAACTTCATCTGGTTCTGGGGTCACAGGCACTTCAACGATTGGCGCAACTTCTTCTGCGACCTGAACAGGCGTCGCCGGGGTCACAGGAACTGGTTCTGGTTCAACATCAGCAACCTCTGGTTCTTCTAAAACCGGCACAGGTTCAACGACTTCCGCAACTTCCTGAACTTGTGGTTCTGAAACCTCAACCTGTCCGATAAACGGAGACGACGCCACCTCTGCCACTTCCGACTTTTCTTCTGTCTTTTCCACTTCTTCAACAACAGGCGCAGTCTTCGCACCCAACTCAGGCATTGTATCATTTGCAGACCGCTGATAAATCCATAATGTAAATATAGACAACGCAATCAACACAACCAGCATCACATAATACAAAACTGTTGGCTTATTACGAACAGGCGTTGCCGTTTCTGTTGCCACACCCGTTATTGGGGACACAGGACGCATACCGGATTCAACCGGCGCAGGCGATATTTCCGGCATTGGTTGCACAGATTCCGCAACTGTCTGTGACGGTAAAACATCTGCCACAGGCTGCACATCTGGCACAGTCGGCATGGTTTCTGGCACAGGCGTCACAAATTCCTGCGGCTGGGGCAGGGGTGCTGGCTCAATCGTTGCCAACAACTCAGAATCTATTTGCTCTGACGGCAAATTCACCGATGTCAAACTATCCAACACAGGCGACGCAACTGGCACCTCGGGCTGAGACTGCACAGGCGGCGCAAAACTTAGCGGCGCAATCGGCGCAGATTCGGCATACCCATCATCAGCCGGCAACGCAGGTGTATTGGATTCTGTTGGTAAATTAAAGTCAATCGGCTTAAAAGCAATTTCTTCATCCAAAAATTCTGGATCTTTGTCAAACAACGGCTTTACTTCATCATCTGCCATTTCTTCCGCCTTTGGTTCTTGGGCTATTGGTTGTTCATAAGGTGTAATTTCTGTAAATTGAGGCACTTGCGCCATTGGCACAGACGGCTGTTCAAATTCTGCCACATCTGTTGGCATCGGCGCCGCAGGCAACTTTTTATTTTCCGGCATCAGACCGTCCAAACGCGCCAATATATCACGCGCAACATCTACATCTTCTACTGCCACATCTAAACGTCGTTGCGCACTGCTCAGGCGTTTTTTTGCCCGCATCAATTTATCATTTGTCGCGTCTATTTGCGACTCTGTTCTCAAAATTTTGGCTGCCGACTGTTTAGTTGGCTCTTTTCCAACCTCGCGTCGTTGTTCTGTCAACTTGGCTCGCAGGCTTTTCAGTCGCACCTGTTGTGCATCAATTGTTTCTGTTGTTTTTTCAATTGTTTCGCGTGCGCGTTCTGCAACAATATCTGCCGCCCCCAAACGTTCCAAGGCCGCACGTCGCGCAGCATCATTACGAAACGCCATCAGGTTCGCCAACGCCCCAGACAAATCACCACCATTATTATAGGCACGCACCAGATTATCGTATTCTGCCAACCCAGTATATTCAATATCCAGTTTTTGATATTTGTTGTCTTTCTTTGGGCGAACTGTTTCCAAATCGACCGCATAATCATTCGTCAATATATCGTCCCACTTGCGGTCACCAACAGGATTTATCACCAATAAAACATTTGGTTTTACATCACTAACAACAAAATCCAACACCACGACCAATTTTTGATCGACGTCATAATACGCACGGAACACATTTCCTGCGATATCATAATCAACATAGGTCAACGGCTGATAAAAATTCTCTCTCTCGTATGGCATTTATACTTCCCCAATATATCTTATTTCTTCTTTGGCGGCGTGAACTGATAGGCCTGCTTGCAATGTTCATAGCAATACGGTTTACCCACAAACACAGTTTCACCACAGAAATGAAAATGTTCTGAATCTGGATCACCAATTGGCCAACGACACTGATTAGGCTTCAAATTTGCCATTTCCAACGAATGTTGAATGATACGCTGATGCATTGCCAAACTCTTGGCATTCGCCTTAGAATCCGTCTTCTTAGGTGCGTCCTTCTGCGCTGCAACCTTTGTCGCGGTCTTTTTTGTCGCTGTTTTAGTTTCTGCTTTTTTTGCGACCGTCTTCTTTACAGTTCCCGCCTTTTTAACTGGTGTCTTTTTAACAGACTCTGTCTTTTGGGCGGTTTTCTTCTTTGCGTCCACCGCTTTATCATCTGCCGCTGCTGCACCACCAGCCTTGGCATTCCACCCCAGTCGGTTTAACTTACCCACAATTGCATTTTTCGACATACCCAAACGCTTACCAATTTCAGACGTCGACAACCCCTTACCGGTCAAAGCCTTTAACTTTTTCAGCGTTGCGTTATCCCAACCTTTGCTCATTTTACAAAATCCTTACTATACATTATAATAACAGTATAGCACGCATCCGATTCGAAAGGCAAGGGGGAAAAACATGATTTTTAACATCTTTTTCATTTTATTATTAATCGGCGCAATCACCTGCGCGACCCTGATTTCCATCACAGATTTTCGCCGTCGCATAATCCCAGACGCCTATTTATTCCCATTGATGTTAATTGGTCTGATTTTAATTACATTTTTTGGTTTCCCAATCAGTATGCGCGACGGGGTAATTGGTGCAACATTTGGCTATGCCATGTCCGCAATTATCGGTTTTGCCTTTGATTACTTTATCCGCCACAAAACCCCAGATGCCACACCCCCAATCGGCATGGGCGACATAAAACTGATTGGCGTTGGCGGATTATGGCTGGGAACAACGGGTTTATCGCTGGCACTAATTGTCGCATGCCTGACGGGGGCGATATGGGCGCGCGTCAAAAACCAGAAATTCATACCATTTGCGCCATTCTTTATATTCGGTGGAATTTTATCTTTAATCACAAACTTATTTTTGTTATAATAAATCCAACAGGGACCCAGGACAAGAGAATGAAATTTCATTTATTTATTGTTTTTTCGATGTTTTTAGCAACATTGGCGCATGCTGACACACCTTTTTCACACTATGGTGTAATTCAAAACGTACAAAACTATTCATCGAATCCATTTTGGAATCCAAACGGTCCATACAATCAGCGCATGCCTACGGCTGTGTATGCAATGGGTCCTGACATTGGCACCGACGAATGTCAAAACATGGTATCATACCTGGTATCGGTTGAATGTGAATCACGCAACAAATGCGTATCGACCCAGTTGTCAGACATTCGCCCATCGATAATATCCCAGTTATCCCAGATACCCGACGGCAACTACGCTTCGTCCTGTGGCGGATATATCGACACTGCTTTTGAACAGTATTTAAAAACCAACGCGATTGCGGCCCCATCGGCAGGCGCAGCATTTCCAACAACAACGGGCATGGGCACCGCAACCACAGAATCAACATTTGAAATCAAAAATCCACTCAGCCCTAAATTACAACAATGGCAAATGGAAATTCTGGACCGGAAACAGGAATTAAAGGATTTACAATCCGCGAATGGGGTATCTGACCCAGAACTTGTTCGCACGACGGACTTTCCAGCAACATATGCAGATTTATCATTTGGCGAACGCATGGCAAACGCGACGGCGGGCTATGAACCATACAAAGATTCCCGCGCATATAAAGAAATTAAGGTAGAAAGTCAAAAAGATTATTTGACCCGTCACAACCCAACTGCCACCCCAGACAATAAAAAAAAAATACCTGAATCAGAAGACCAAACGCCTGGGTTAATAACAGAAAACCTGCCTGATGAATTCGAGGCACTATTCCCCTGGTACGGCATCCTGATCGTCAAAGCAGGCAGCCTAGACGAATACGCCAAACAAGACCTGCCCATCATTTCAACCGAATACATGAAACAACATCGTGACGAGTTTTATCCCGACAACTCGGACAGAACGATGGGATGGCACCGCGCCTGTACGCACAGCAACCATATGGCACACGACAAAGACGTCATAAACCGCGCCACCCACATACAAATGGGTCAAAAAGACAGTTACTGGTCTGGCAGTGACTTCTATGTATATGACGGCGCCGATGTTTATTGGGGCTGGGCAACAATCGCAGGCGAAGTGGCATTGGCTCTATTGACTTTCGGCATCAGTGCCGAAGCAACCGCCGCAAAAACCGCCGTCCAAATAACCGATGCCGGCGTTAAAACTGTCAAAGGTGCTTCCAGCACAGTGACCGCTGTAAAACTTAGCAAAGACGGCAAAAAAGTACAAAAGGCCATTGAAGCCGCCAAGGCTGCCAAGAAAGCCGACGCCGCATCCCGCACAGCCGCAATAGACGCGCTGTCGGACGCTGGTATAACCGTACGCAACACTGCAAATTACAAATCGTTGAACGCCATCGGACGTGCCCTAGAATCCACAGCAACCTTTAAACCTGTATCATGGGCCTCATCTCTGCGACATCCATGGAAACTGGTGGCCAGCGGCGCCAAAAACATCGTCCCAAAAACGGCAAATGCTTTGGGGCCCGGATCTACATGGTCAAAGCGTTTTGCTACACTTGCAATCGGTGGCGGTGCCGTTGGCGCGAATTATTTTGGACGTGAATTAATCAAAGCATTCGGCTACAGCAGTGCCGCACTAAAAGACCCCCAAACCGGCAATATTTCGTTCAACAGTTTTGGACTGTTATCCGATGACGACGAAGAAGGGCGCGAAAACGTTGTTTCGCATGGTGCCTGGATTCAATTCGAAACAATCGGCACGCAAAATGACGATGACGCCATAAACGAAGCAACCCGTTTTGCCGAAGAATTAACCGAAGAAATCAATCGCATAAACGCAGAAGACCCACAATGCAATGTGGACGTGTACGTGGTTCAACCCGCAATCAGCAACCCCAAAAAATTACCCGGCCCCAAGGCCATATGGTATATTTTGATGAACAATAACACAGACGCATTTAAAGTCAGGACAAGCGAATAATGCCACGAAAACTCGCGATACTATTTATGTCGTTGGTCACATTTGCGGCACACGGTACCGACACCGAATGTGCGTCGCGTGTGTTTGCCGACGCATTGGCACGGACTGCAAATACGGTGGATGAATCGGCACACGAAACAGACATTCAAACCTGGATTTATCAAACATTCGCATTACCGGATGTTTTGAACGACGTGTTGGCATGTCCTGAAATTGCAAATATGCCCGACGAAGAAACGATTAAATTCACCCCCATACAATATACATTCCCAGGCGGTCGTGAAATTGTTGTAAATTATGAAACCCAGCCACGCGTATTAAAACAACGCATCACACTGGGGAACAAACGTGATTTGCCATCCGGCGGGGACAGTCCACGCATTGGCGCACATGGCGACGATGCAATTTGGACAAATACTGATCCTGCATGGTATGCCATCATGGTGGTTGAACACGGTACATTAAATAACTTTGTTGGCCCTGACAAAAACAATACAATTTCATTAAACTACATAAAAAACAACATTGATAAACTGTACCCATCTGGCATAACCTGCACCAGCAAAAGCGCACTTGCCAACGACAAATACGCGATAAACGACACCGTTCGCACAACAGTAAATATCGAAGACGACTCAAACGATTACTATGTTGCAGGCGACGTTAATTTACAATGGATATCCTATGCCGAAATGGCGCTGGACGTTGTTATTACCGTTGCAACAATGGGTGGAGGTCTGGTAATATCGGGCGCAACGAAATCCGCCCGCGCATCCCGCGCATTAAAGGGCCTGGGCACAACAATCAAAACATTAGAAAAATCAGACGACGTTGTAAAATACGTACGCGCCACACGCGACGCGGCAAAATTAACTGATGAAATCAAGGCACTGGATACGGTTGCCGACGCTGCAAAAATCGCCGACAAAACCCGCGAATTAGACAAATTGCAAGACAGCATCAAAACAATGGAAAACATTGATGATGTAAAAAAATATCGCGATGCCACGCGCACATATTCCGAACTGAACGCATATCGGCACAGTCTGCGCGGCCTGCGTGCAATCCGCACCGCCCAACGCGGCAACATAATTGCTCGTGCGGCCCGCGCAACAAAATCAGCCATGACAGGCAACAAATTAATAACCCGCGCCGCCAAACTGGGGCGCAGTGGCAAAATGTCGGCCCGTGTGCGCGATTGGCTGTTTAATTCCACAATGAAAAACATCGGCGTCCTGGGCAAAATGGAGGCCACCGGCGGTCTGCTGTACGGCGCGATAAAATTTGCCGGCGACATGTACGATTGGACCGAAACCAGTACCGGCGAATTTACCAGCGGTGTTGAATTTGCCCCATTGTTATTGTTATCTGCCGACGATTTACAGGGCCAAGAAAACGTTGTCAACCACGGCATGTGGCTGATGTGGGCGGGCGACTCGGTCAGTGCCGCCGACGACGATGCCGCATACCTTCAGGCCATGGATTTCGCCGCAAAATTCCACCAAGATTTATCCGAATACCAAAACGACACCGCATCACCATGCAACGTTGATATCTTTGTAGTACGCCCAGTTTTACGAAACCCAGGTTCCGACAGCCCCGAATTATATTACCTTATTATGAATGACACACCATGGACAACAAATGAATAGAATCATCGGCATATTTTTTGCACTCTCCATTTACAGCCCAAGTTTACTGGGTGCGTCTTTATTACAACCTGCATCATTTCCAACGACATCAATGGACGCAACATTCATTGAACGTCGCGACAGCGCCGCCGCCGGCTACAAACCATTCACAAATCGCAGCGCATATCAACCCGTAATCATTGAATCCGAGCAAAAATATATGCTGCGCCATGCAGAATCTGTGCGAAAATCAGACCTGGCCAGCATGACAACCGCCCAATATTGCAGCAAATATCCGCTGGACGCGACACGTTGCGTGCAAAAACCAGACGCGTATGAATCCACCATTAAAATTGGCGATCGTCCATCCGTCCCCACCACAACACCCCCAACCACAACACCAACTCCAACCACAACTCCAACGCCAACCACAACACCAACCACAACACCAACGCCAACGCCAACTCCAACACAACCACAGGCACCCGCACCATCAAAGCCCCACCATAACATTAACGACAACCAGGTCGTCAGAATGGGGCCACAAAATCACAATGGTCCATGCACACCACCACAACGCAGTGATGTTTTTTCAAACAAAATTCTAACCAGCGGTCAATATCAACAATCCGACCCAGCATTTGAAAAAACCATGATAACAACATTTCGTGCCGAAGGGGGCTGTGGGAATCATCCAAATGATTCAGGTGGCTATACATGCTATGGCATATCGCAAAACAACAACCCCGAAGTAGACGTACGAAACATCACACGCGCCGACGCAGAAAACATTGCCCACCGCAAATATTATACCAAATACGGCCTAGACAAACTGCCTGACTATATCCGCAGCGACGTTTTCACATTTGGTTGGGTGTCTGGCCCCGTCACCGCCATCCACAACCTATGCCGTGTCCTGGGTCTGCCCGAGCGCAATAAAATAGACAGTGAAATTGTCATGGCAACTGAAAACTATAACGGCGATTTACACAACGACTATTTGGACGCCATGCAACAATATTTTATCAAATGCGCCCAAAAACCAAAGCAAGATGTATTTTTGACAGGCTGGATGAACCGCGTCAAATTTACGCGTGAAAACAGTTGCCACTATCCAACCACCGACCCGATTTACCGATAATTTATTCCTGTTGTTTTTTTACATCAAATCCGTATAATGAATAATAACAGGGGGACGCAATAATGAAGAAAATATTATTATCATTAGTATTAGTTATTACAACGATATGCACCGCCAACGCATACCAGGTTTTATCATCCAAAGAACTGGGGCAAAACGACGCAAAAAATCAGAACGTTGTTGTCAAATGCACCACCGACACCGGCAAAATATCAAATCAGACATGTTCGTTGCGTCGCTATGCCAAATGCACCGGCACAGGCACACAAAAACGTTGCAACGGATGGCAACCATGGCGTGATTTGCGCAATCCAACCACCCAATACTCTGACTGGAAGGCGGCGGCATCCGCATGTTGTCGTGCCAAGGGCTTGCGCTAAGAAAACAATATGTAAAAAATCCCGCATTTGCGGGATTTTTATTACTTCTTTACAACAAAGTTCACTAACTTTTTCGGCACGACAATTGTCTTGACGATTTCCACGCCCGCCAATTTATTAGCCACCGCTTCACGCGCAGCGGCAATAATCGCATCTTCGGTTGCATCAACCGGCACGACAAAGTCTGCCGCGCGTTTACCGTTAACCGACGCAACAATTGTCATAGATGTTTCAACCAATTTTGCGGCATCAAACGTTGGCCATGGTTCAAACACCAGCATATCTGAATGTCCAATTTTTTCCCACATTTCTTCGGTCAAATGTGGTGCAAATGGATTCAGCACCTGCAACAACGCTTCATACGCAGGGCGGGGCATAGTTCCACCTGGGAACGCGTTGATATATTCCATCATTGCGGAAATAGTTGTATTAAACTTCATATTTTCCAGACGTTCTGTTGCATCCGCAATCAGTTTATGCATCAGGCGTTCTTGTTCTGCGGTCATTGGCACATCTGTTAAGTTGTCCGCCAAACCTTCGACGCGTTTCAAGAAACGCTGAACACCCGCCAACGCACCTTCGGACCAGTTAACATTAGAATCCCATGGCCCCAGCGACAAAACCGTCACGCGCGCGGCATCGGCTCCAACTTCGGCAACTTTTTCATCCACCTGGAAACCATTTCCTGCGGACTTTGACATCTTTTTGCCATCAGACCCCATCAACAAACCGTTTGTTGTACGTTTGTGATACGGTTCTGGGGTGTTAACGTGTCCCAAGTCAAACAACACGCGATGCCAGAAACGCGAATAAATCAAATGACGCGTATTGTGTTCATTACCGCCGTTATAGTGTCCAACCGGCATCCATTTTTCCATCTGTTCGCGCGAACAGAACGCATCATTATTGCGTGGATCTAAATATCTCAGGAAATACCACGAAGAACCCGCCCATTGTGGCATAGTATCTGTTTCGCGACGTGCGGCCGCACCACAGCACGGGCAGGGCACATTCACCCAATCCGTTGCGCGCGCCAATGGTGATTCACCATCTTCGGTTGGTCTAAAATCTTCCATATGCGGCTGCATCAATGGCAATTCAGATTCCGGCACCGGCACCCATCCGCATTTTTCGCAATAAACCAAAGGAATTGGTTCGCCCCAGTACATCTGGCGTGAAAATCCCCAATCGCCCATACGATATCTGACCTTTGGTCGTGCGATACCGCGTTCTTCACCGACTTTGATTGCGGCGGCGATTGCGTCTGCCTTGCCCATACCATTCAAGAAATCAGAATTGATATGTTCACCATCACCTTCCCAGACTTCGTCTGGTTTACCACCTGCCAAAACAGGAATTACATTGATACCAAACTTTTTCGCAAAGTCCCAGTCGCGACTGTCATGTGCCGGCACCGCCATAATTGTCCCATGCGCATAGTTCACCAACACATAGTCCGCCACGAACACCGGAATTTCGGTTCCTGTAAACGGATTAACGGCCATAATACCTTCCAGTTTAACGCCGGTCTTGTCCTTGGTTGCGTCTGTTCTGTCAAATTCAGACTTTGCCGCAGATTCTTTAATATATGCACGCACTGCATCTGCATTAGTAATTTTCCCAGTGTCCAGCCATTTTGCCAACAACTTATGCTCTGGGGCGATTGCACAGAACGTCACTCCGAAAATAGTGTCCACACGCGTTGTATAAACAGTCATAATATCATCACCGACACGGAAATCAACATCTGCACCGGTTGAACGTCCGATCCAGTTAATCTGGTCACGCTTTACTTTTTCCGGGTAATCGACAATATTCAGACCGTCCAGCAATTTGTCTGCATATTTAGTAATCGCCAGATTCCATTGCATTTTTTCGCGCACTTCAACCTCGCCATGACAACGATTACACTTGCCGTCTTCTAATTCTTCATTAGTCAAAGTTGTACGGCAATTCGGGCACCAGTTCATCGGCAACATAGACTTATACGCCAACCCCGCCTTAAAGAACTGAATAAACATCCACTGTGTCCATTTGATAAATTCCGGATCAGATGTTGCAACCTGGGCATTCAGGTCGATTGACCACCCCATATCCAGCATATTTTTTGTAAATTTTTCGGCCAACTCGCGCACAACGACCGACGGATGTTTACCGATTTTGGTTGCATAATTTTCGGCCGAAATCCCCAGCGAATCAAACCCCAGCGGATACAGCACATCAAATCCCTGCATACGACGAAAACGTGCCATAACATCGCATCCTGTATAGTTCAACATATGACCACCATGCAATCCCGTACCACTTGGGAATGGAAATTCCGCCAGCATATAAAACGGCTGCTTGCTGCCATCATTTTTTGGTGTAAACACACCCGACTGTTGCCATTTATTCTGCCATTTGGCTTCACGCTCGTGAATTTTTTTGATATCATCTGCCATATTTTCGTCCTATGTTTATTTGCGTAAATTCTGGGGAATATTACCGCCAAAACCCCACAAAGTCCAGAATTTTTCTATTATCGCAAAAATATTCTTTACCCCAGCGATTTTTTATAGAAAAACGAATTAAAATCATCCCGAACGCAAAAAAATATATTATTTTAGTATTGACATTTACACCGAAAATATGGAAAAATAGACACAAAGAAATGTCGAAAGTAAGGGTCAACTTCCTTATTTTATTGCGCCAGCACATCACACAGGGGAGAAGATAACATGGCAAAATTAAAACATTTTTATTTATTCATCGCCGCATTGGTATTCGCAAAATCGTATAATATTTCTGCCGCCTATGCTATGACAGATGCCGAATGTTGGATGGCCCAGCAAATTATGTGGTGGTATGACGACAATCCAGAATACAAGGACAACCCTCAAAGTGATGACGCAGAACTGGGACTTAGGCTGCACTGCAACAACGGCGCCATCGTCGATCAAAGCGTTTGGGATTGTGACGCCACAACCATGTCCGAGGTTGAATGCGGCAGCGACGGTTCCCAAGCATGGTGTAACGACGTTGTAGAAAACTATTTAAACGACATTGCTCATTGTGAACAATTTGGTTTAACATACGAAGAATGTTCCCTGGAATTCGAATGGAACTGTAATACGATGACCTGTCCCGATGGCGAAGGCTATGAACCCGAGGAAGACAGATGTCGTCCATGTGGCAACGGCACATACCAAACGCGCGGCAGATTCGACATCAACGCCACATGGTATTATGGCGACTATTGCAAGCCTTGTACGCTTTTCACGCCGGGTGACGACAACAGCAGCAAGTGGCCAGATTCACCAGAATACGCAACCAGCGAAGACGAATGTTACATCGTAGCGGACACAAATTGGACGTTCGAAGACAGTACTGGCACTGGCAGCGTATACTTCGGTCAAAACGGCACGTCCATGGATTGTTATTACGACGGCCACCTAGGAAACGCTGGTTCCTAGTTCGGCTCATAAGGTTTTCTTCCCCCCCCCAGGTCAAAAGTATATTGTATGACCCCATCAGAATTTCGACAATATGAATATGCCTGTGCTATGGCGCGTACCGCCGGCGTAAATGTGGAATTCAGTCCAACTGCCACCGCCACCACAAACGCAGACTCTGTGCTGGACGCTACCAAACTGATAAACCTGGGCTGGCAACCGCAGTATGATTTAGAGCAGAGCATAAAAAACACACACTTCAACAAAAACAACAATAAATCCCCCCCTTTGGGGGATTTTTATCAAGAAAACTT
>JBKSMY010000006.1:0-86409 GCA_046882065.1 Alphaproteobacteria bacterium
TGTTAACAAAGAAAAACGCCGCAAAATCAACGATTTTGCGACGGAATTCGTGGCTCGGGCAGTTGGACTCGAACCAACGACATACGGATTAACAGTCCGTTGTTCTACCGACTGAACTATGCCCGAATAGCGAACAGAATATTATATCAAAAAGTCGCAGAAGTCAAGCATTTTTTGAATGTTGTCATAATATTGTGTAACATGCAGAAATCCGAGGCTTTTTCCTGTGTGTTTTCGCCGTGCGCGGCGTGTGTGTAAAACATTTTTTCGCCTTTTTTGAGCTGTTTTTGTCCGTGCGTCTGGGTGGTTTTTTGTGAGCAATGTTCTAAAACAATTATAAGGCGAATTGTGTGGCTGAAATCTGCGGTTTTTGTTCTTTGTTTTGCCAAAATATGCCAAAACTGTGTGTAGTACCCAGTACATGGTTGCAGCAGTCCGCACGTCAGATGGGATAAAGATCGTCATAAAACTTGAAAAACTGCGATTTTATGCTAAGTTCATAACAGAATTAGAGTATAAAAGGATATAAAATGATACAGTGCCCATGGGAAAATATGTCGCCACAGGACATTGATAAAATATCGCCATCCGCCATGCGTGAAAACAATGCGGACTATTTTTTACATGAATTGTACCGTACTGCACGCGATATAGATATATACGGATGGCGGGACGCTTTGACCCCAGACGCATTGGTTCGATTTGGACCAGCCACATCATTTGCACCAGGGATGCCTTATCATTACAGATTTTATAAATTTGAACGAAATTATTATTGCTATCAAAACGGAACAGTATATTTGTGGAATCCATATGAAATGTTGCCATATCGGGGGATTCGTGTTATTCGTTTTGCATCTGAACAAGATATGGTATTTCGTCATGCGGTGCAATCGTTGGTTGTGTATCATAAAAATCGTGGGCTATATTGCGACCCCATAAAAATGAGAGAAACCCAATCCCAAAAATATCCCAACGCGATTAACTGCTTTAATCTTGGCTTGAAACATTATCAGGAACAAAATCCATTACAGACACCTGTGCCTTGTGATGGGTGCGAACGGCGGTGCTATCTGGGCTGTCAAGTGCATCCGAATCCCAGTTGTGGTGATGATAAATATCCAACAATAAATCATATTTTTGCAAACGATTGCCACGGCACCTGTGCGGCAAAAATGCAAGAATACCTTAACAATATTCAACAAAAACAAAGATAAAGGAAACCAAAATGTCATTTACACAGGAAAAAGGTCTGAACATTGGCGAGAATTTTAAAAACCAGAAAATAGTATTTCCGCACATTACGCCCAAGCAAAAAACGACCAAATGTGATGGTTGTGATAAGGGTTGCGAAATAGGAACCGTCATCGTTTGCGGTGATATTTATCCAACGATTTGTGGGGAACGTGTATTGTATTACAAGTCTCAGGCTGGCGTACAATATCCATTTACGGGTGTGTATGCACGCGAATTTAAGTCACGCACAATAGCACTAATGAGGACGCTGGAGTTAGGACAAGAGCTGACCCGTCTGTGCGACCACTATAAAACACGATAAAAAGGGAAAAATAATATGTCAAAAGATTCAACGAAATATACAATCAGTCAGGTTTATGATATCGCAAAAACAATCATCAACGATAAAACAATCAAGGGTTCAAAATCCCACAATTCGTATTCTACAACATATATCTTCAAAAAAGACGATTTGTCCTTGGAAATTTACGCACCAAATGGTGGTCGTGAATGGGATGGCGATTATGATTGCTGGAATTACAATACCGGTTATATTCAGATAGCGGATAAATCAGGAACTATTTTTGCCCAAACAAAATATAACGTTGGCCGTGCGATGACACGTTCACGCCTGAATCCAATTTCTGTATTTACACGTTTGCGTGCACCTTTATTCTTTCATCTTATTGACTTGGCGGAAAAACGCGATTTAGATCAAAAAGAAACAATAGAATATAAAATTGCAACTTTGCGTATGAAAACACGATAAAGGAAAACAAAATGGCATTTTGGAATAAAAAAGTTAAAATTTGCAGAAACTATTTTGCAGGCGAAGACTGCAAACACAAGCGTGGTTCAACTTGTATTTGCGATGCCCCAGACGATGCGGTATGCCGGCAATATAAAATCCTGCGCCCCAGCAAAACAGAACTGGAAATACTGAATAATCAGGCAGAAATTAAATCTATGTTGTCTAACATTGCATGGACATTAGGCGCAAAACAACGATAAAAGGATATGAAAATGTTATTTACACAGGAAAAGATGATAAACATAAGACCGCCATGGGCACGAGTTTCTGTCCCTCAAAGCGACCACTGTGATGGTTGTGAATGCAATAGACCGGTTTCTGTCCCCCAAGGCGACCACTGTGATGGTTGTGAATGCAATTGCCGCCTGGGGTATAGTTATAATCCAGATAAATGTCATGTTTATCCAACAATTGGCGGGCTAGTGATAACCCATTATATTGACGAGAATTATAGAGACACGTTCGCAGGCGAAGTTGTTCTGGGGACCAGAACAGAAACAGACCAGAAAAAATTGTACGTCAAAACAAGGGCTGGCGAAATCGCCCGTCTGTGTGACCATTACAGGACACGATAAAAGGAAACCAAATGTCATTTACACAGGAAAAAGAAACAAATTTGCATAATGTATCCGATGGAACAAGTTGTGATGGCTGTGACAAACATTGTAAACTTGGCTTTCATCACTTTACAGCATTGTCTGTAAGCAAGGGAACTGAACCACTGTGTTGTCCAACCATAGACGGTCAGCCAATCAAGCGGTACAAGGGTAAAAACGGCGAAATAATTGATGCAACCCAAAAGTATTATGTTTTTTCTTTTGTTGATATTGAATGTGCAAAGAAACGGATAAACGAACTGGCACAGAAAATCGTCAAATACTGCGACCATTACAAGACACGATAAAAGGAAAACAAAATGAAACGATATCTGCATAAATTACCGATTATGGGGTTTGCGCTGTTGATGCTGGCGGGGTGCAAGGATATTAACAACAAAATCATAGACACTCTTCATCCAGATTACTCAGCCCCGTCTTTCACACAGGATACAGTAAAAGTACTAAATATCAGGCATAGAACCTATGGTACGCCTGAGCATTTCTGGGGTGTAAATCGCCAAGGTACTGTTGTACAGGGACACATATCGTTGCAACCTGATGTGATATTTCCGCACGATGGCGATGAAATCGTTGTGCGGTATCAAAAATCGCAAGATCCAGCAAAGTTTGTGGGTGTGTTTGACAACATAACCCAACGCAAACGTGCAGAAGAGTATGTAAAACAAAAGCAACGATAAAAAAACAACATAACCACACCGCCCAAATTGGGCGGTTTTTGTTCGTATGGTGAAACAAAGTGGTTTTATGTGATAAAGTATGATATAATATGTGTCATGAAACGCGTATTGGTGTTGTTAATTTGTCTGGGGGTCGTGCCGGCATTTGCGGGCGAGAAGGACGACGCCATCAACAATGCCAAACAGGTTTTCGAAGCGGTACGCATTACATGTTCTGGTATTTCGGATGAAATTAGACGTGTCGCCAATATTTCCAAAGCAAATACCGCAATAGCTGCAACAGGAACCGTCGCCGCCGGTGGCGCATTGGTAGCCGGGATAAAAAAATCGCAGGAAGAGGAAGAAATCGATCAACTGGTTCAAGAAATCTGTTCCGCGGGCGGATGCACCCCAGAAGAAATAGAATCTATGAGCAACGAGCAATTTCTGGAATCTGTAATCTGGCGAATGGCAAAAATTTCCGAATTGCAAGAAAAGTTAGATAAATCCAAGCAACTGGGCAATTGGCGAACAGGTTTATTGGCAGGAACCGTGGGAACTAATCTGGCATCCACGATACTGTCAGGACTGAATATAGACCAGTCAGAATTAATTCAGCATATTGTCGCATGCAATCAGGCAATAGAGCAAATCCCAAAAGCCGAAGCAGCCCTGCGTAGCGCAGGCGTTGGCGCAATGCACAATTCAATCGCAACACAACTGAACAACGCACGCACATGGTGTTCCCCAATCAATATTAACGATGTCGAAAAAATAGAAAGACGAATGAAGGGAGTTATGGGAACTTCTGTTGCGGGAACCGCCGTGGGGGCCATAGGCGTCGGGGTTAGCGCTGCAGCAAATTCTGATAAATACACAGATATTACAAGCAGAGTTATGTTGGATGAAAAAGAAGCAAAAAAAGGACGCGCATTAAATACAACCGCAAATATCATGGCCGGGACAAACGTTGCCGTTGGCGCAGTAGAAACAGGACTGAACATATCTTTGATTACGTTGACCAAAAAACTGATAAATCGGGCAGAATATTGCGAAGAGGTTTTGAACCAATGAAAAAAAACGCTGTAATGTTTTTGATGTTGGTTGCACCAAGGCTTTGCCTGGGGCATGGTGGTGACGCATGTGTATCGCCGGCAGAATACACTGTAGATAGGCGTTGCTATGTCACAAATGAACAAAAACAAAAATATCCATTTAATACCGTCGTAGGATTGGTCGACAAACATGACAATATATTCTGTACAGGAACAATTGTTGAATTTGAAGATTCTTTGTATGTGTTTACCGCCGCACATTGCGTTGACCACAACGGAGACAAATTACCGGACAATACAATTAACATAAAACTGCAAGACGGTCGGCACTTTACGGTCAACAAGACCACTGTAAGCAATTATTTTGACAAGCCGAAAATAATTGATGAAGAAATGCGCGCAGTAGAAGAATGGATGTGGGAGCTTGAAAAAAGAGACTGGGCAATTTATAAATTCCAACAAAAAGACGTTGATAGCGCCTCTAGTATTCCTTTTACCAACCCGACACGTCAATTAAAGATAGACATACATCGTGACCTTAATTTGGATTATGATGCCACATCAGTCGGATACGGCACCCTGAAAATTATGAGTGATCAGGATATAGATAATTTTAAGCAAAGTTATATCAATTTTCTAAAAAAACAGGCTTTGCCGTCCGAAAAAAAACGCGGAAACATGAACGAAGAAACAAAAAAAACATTGGGCAACATCGAACAATATCGCACAGATGCTGAAAACGCTTCGTATGAACTGAGGAGTGAATTGGGATTCAAGGATGGCGGTATACGCATGAACGCGCCAGCCGTGTTACTGTTTCTGTCCACGAATAAAGAGTTATACAAGAATACATTTCACGACACGCATCTGAAGGTTTCGTATTGCAATTTTGTAAGTAATGGACTAGAAAAAAATTGCCAGAGTTGGGGCGGAAACTCAGGCGGCAGCATATTTGATCGCAAAGGAAATCTGATGGGCATACATACCGAAGGAACGCGCATAGTAGGCGGCCCAAGACACGCAAATTCCTCGGGGGCAGAATCATTACTGAAAACAATCCCCTGGAGAAACAATTCAATCGTAGATTCTGTTAATCATACAGATCAGAAATAAAAAAAAGGAAAAAGACATGAAAAAAAATAGCAAATCAAACAAGTTTAAATGGGCGGGGCTTGTCACATTAATAACAGGCGGACTGGTGGCCGGCAGCGCATCATTTACAAACAAAACATCAACCCCGCAGGTAGTAACCGCCGATACAACGATGTCAATCGAACAGATAGAGTGGCTGATACAACAAACAGACGCAACAATGGAAACACTGAAGAAAAAAATCGATTCAGAAAAAACAAATCCAGAAGAACGATTTGAAGCACACAGAGCATATCAAGAAATCGCAAGCAATCGTGATACCTTGGTAAAAAAACTGAAAATCGCAAAAAGTAAGCAAACAAAAGATTCAATAGAATTTAACAAAAACCAACAAATCACTAGATAATAAAACACCGCCCAAATGGGCGGTATTTTTATACAACATTATGATTAGTGTACGCGCGCCAGTTTAGACAGGTTAGCATTATATGCCGCGACGTTCGTACTGTACAGACGCGTCATTAGAACACGATTGTCTAATGCATGTTTGACCGCAGATATATCAGCCGCAGTCGCAAATGTCGCAACAGGTGCGTTAAAGGTTTTGTTTTTGACAACGATTTTAGAAATAACCTTTTCTGATTTATCTGTGAATATAACTTCTATTTTGAAATTATCGCCAACAGAATAATGCGCAATGCCATAAGAATAATCACGGGTGTTTTTCTGGCCGTTTGCCGCCAAATCAACGCGACGAACATTACTGTTGTTAATCAATGTTAAAAACTGTTCTTTCATATACATTTCCTTTTTACGTCTTTGCCATGATATTGTATAGTATTTACAGCGCATGTCTAGAAAAACAGCAATTATTTCTCTGTGCCTGGGGTTTTACTACGCAAAATGCGCGTAAGTAAGCCAGGATAAAAATTTCCCAAACATATTTTTCATTAACACTTGATAATTTGTTGCACCAAACTATAATATTGTCAACAAAAGGATTATTAAATGGCAAGTTTAGAAGACTTTATGACACCAGAAGAACGCGTACAACAGATTGAACGCGATATGGCCGAGATAACAGATGACCTGTTGGTGTTGGCAGGCAAAGAACGCAGACGCACCGAACGACTGGTGGGCGGTACCCCAAATGGCATGGGGATGATGGTGCAGTTAAAGGAAAAGCCGCGTATTGATTTCAAATTAGAAATATACCCAAACGAAATCGAAGAACCGCATTTCAAGGTTGTATATCAAAACGCCACATGTCGTTTCAAGATTGTTGACTGTATGCCAATGAAGGCTGAGGCAACACGCGGAATCCCAACGCAAATAAACAAGATTATGAAAGAAATCAAGGCAACATGGGAATCAAACTATGACGATATTGTCAAGGTGTGGGAACAGACCCGACCGACAGATAAAACCCTGGGACATCAAAAGATAAAGTAGTTATAATCTAAAAATAGATTCAAATAAAAAAACCCCCGGTACGCCGGGGATTTTGTCCAATATATGTTAGTTTTTTTGTTTTTTTAGTTCTGTCCAAAATTAGAACTGAACATTCATGCGAACACCCAATTCAGCCTTGACATCTGTCCCGTTCTGGGATTGTTCATGCGCTGTATCGAATGTGTATTCGCCATAAACCGCAACCTGGGTTGTGTCAGTCAACTGATACGCAGCAGTCAGGTTCAATATATATTCATCAAACCCGTCGTTCATATCTTTAACACTTGCCAAAAAGCCCTGGAACTGTGGCACAGATAACAACATTGGATTAACATCTGTTGCCAAGCCTTCTACGCCATTGTCTGCGTGATGTTTATATGTAAAACCACCACCAAAAGACCAGCGGTCATCCATTTGATAGAACGCCTTTAAGCCTGCATTAACTTCGGTCGTAGATTTCAAATCAACAGAGATTTCATCTGGCAACAACCCATGGAACAAAGGAGCAATTGCAGAAACATCAATGCTGTTATTATCATTACCAAATGTACGCAGAACTTCTACGAAACCGGCCGCGCTGAATTTAGACCATGTGCGACCAACCAAAGTTCCAACATGGAATCCCCAGCGACCATTTGAATAGTTATCGTATGTAAAGCCATTCGCGGCATATGAACCAGACATTTCACTGATTCCGCCCAACTGTGCGTCGGCATACAAATCCCATGCCCAACCTGTGTCTGTGTCAATGGCACGGTATTTTAACCCAGCGCGCCCCAGGTGCATACCCTTGCGATCAATGTCGCCGTCGTGGGTATAACCGAATTTCGCGTACGCTTCCAGGTTGTCTAAAATACCATATCCCAATTCTTCGTGCAAACGCCAGATTGGAAATTCTGTTGCGCCATCATGATTCTTTTTAACATGTGCGTCTGAATCATCTGCGATTTTATACATTACGCCCGCAGATGTTTTGGAATATACCGCGCCCTGTTTAGGCATATATAACGGATTTTCCAAGTTGGCCGCAATCGCAGGTGCCGCAAAAACGGACAAAGCAACTGCTGTACTGATAGTTTTTTTCATCGTATTAACTCCTTGTAGTTTGATGAAATGCCACACCCCCATTATTGGCAAGATGCGGGTTCATATCCATACCGCCCATTCTTGGCAACAGTATGTTTTTGCGATATGAACATCTGTATTGTTGCACCAGATTAGGACAGATGTCAAAAAATCTTTTTTCTTGACATAGGGGACTTGAAAAGATATGGGGCGGAACTATATATATGTAATGCGGGGGATGGGCGCAGAACTTCGATAAAAAACCAAAGGAGTTCGTTATGGAAAAGCAACAGAATATAGCGCAGGCGCAAGAAAAATTCGTTATTCATTTGGATGCAAATATCGCAAAAATAGTGTTGCCATTTGACCGCAAAGAATTAGCGGCGGCATATCTGCAATTATTTTCGGGATTTGCATGGGTGAATTGGACCAACAAACATTCACTTGGGCGCGCATGGCAGACCGCACTTGAACAATGTGGCGCGTTCGCGGAAACAAAAAACAAAAAGAATCCAGCAGCAAAATATCTGAACAATGTGTACAGCGCACACAAAAAATACTGGTCGCGCGTAATCATGACGCATGGCGAACGCGACAATACGATTAACCCAGAAGAACCAAAAATCAAACAACTGCGTGCGCATGGCGAAAAAATGATTCGCGAAGCAATGGATAAGATCAATCTGATTTTGGCGCGATATAATGAACGCACCGAAGAGTTAATCGCAACGCAAGCAAAAGAAAAAACACAAATGCATGCGACGGCACAGGCGCAGGAACAGGCAAAGATGGCGATGCCTGAACAAGCAAAACAACAAAATGCAAAATCGGTGGCGGCGCCGGCACAACAATCGGGTGCATTTGCCATGGTACGCGACGCGGTCAAAAAACCTGCAACTGTGGTTGCTGATAAACCTGTGGATACGCCGACGGCGGTTGCAAAACCAGCCGAAGTAAAGCCAATCGAGAAAAAGCAAGAACAGCCACAGGTCAAGACAAAAGTTGCGCAGGAAAAGAAGCCAATTGTTCATCACATGGCAAAACCAGTCGCGGCACCGGTCAAGAAATCGGGCGCTTTGCCGGCCGTACGCGATAATGTCAAACAGCCGAACATTGTTAAAAGCGAAGAAAAAGTCAAAGAATTTCAAGCAGGACAACAACGTCTGGAAATTAGTGCGGAACAACGTGCACAAATGCAGTTGAAGTTCCAACAGCAAATCCAGATGTGGCAAATTGGACAATACAGACAAAACGCAGCATGACTTAGGAGTCAGTAATGGATTTTGATTTTGAAAAAACCGGGAACTGTCCCGGTTTTTATCTGTCATAAATGACAGGGGTTTTATTTATCGTGTAAATGCGCCCGTCATTCTCAATATTATGATATATATACAACACATTTGATGCGCCGTCCTGGGTTAACCAGGGATTATAATAACCAATGATTTGGCGCGTTGCGTTATGCGGAAATACCGAACGAAATGTGTTATCAAATACACGAGAATATTTATCTTCAAATTCAGGTGATACAACCATATTCATCGCAACAATACCATTTGGCGCAATACGCGACTTTAATCGTTCCATAAATTCCGCCGTTATCATAGACTCGGGTACCTGATACGAATTAGAATACACGTCCAGCAATATAAAGTCATACTGTTCTGCTGTGTTCTTTAAGAACTGGCTGGCATCGGCAACAATAAACTTTTTATTCGGAGTTAATTTTTGATTCAAAAAGTGATTTTCTGAAACGTCTTTTAATGTGTGCTCGATATCAATAAAGGTATAGTCGTTACGCGTGTCGTTAAGCCCCAGGGTAAAGCCCCCTGCCCCCAGAACCAGAATTTTATAAGACTTGTCTTTGGGCATATTGTATATAAAATGCGCGTTCAGATAATTTACATACTTCGCTGTGTCGCCATTCTTATAATTATATACAGACATAGGCAAGCCATTCATATATAAAATACGTTCATCTTGTATATCTGATACCAAAATCGTAGAATTGGCATTGTTCACAATGATGCCGTATTTTTCACGCTGGTATTTATTACTGTTGACGTAAAACGATCCAATCAAAACCATCACACAGATTAACCACACCCACCAGCGACGCGACAATACCAACGCACCAATCACCGCAAGAATAGTTATCAAAACAACTGTGTAATTTACACCAAGAAACGGCATTAACAGCAATGTTGTTGCAATCGAACCAAATACAGACCCAATTGTATCCCATGCCATTATGTTACCCGTACAATTTTTGTTATATGCATGCAACTGGCGCGATAACAAGGTTGTATTAAAACCAAACAAAAATGGCCCCGCGGACAAGAATATCAGTGAATAGATAAATGTTTGGATTGCACCTGAATGAATACCACCCGCATACATCCATGTGAAATACTTTGTGATAAGTGGGAAACTGGCCGCAAACATGGATA
Source organism: Alphaproteobacteria bacterium (assembly GCA_046882065.1). Lineage (GTDB taxonomy): Bacteria > Pseudomonadota > Alphaproteobacteria > Rs-D84 > Rs-D84 > Enterousia. The sequence goes on from JBKSMY010000006.1 coordinate 10,438, forward strand.
AGATTGCAATAATTAAAAAACTAAAATTCAATATTTTGCGGATTTTTTTGTCGTCTATTTTCTGGGATTCGCCCATAAAATACCCCAGCGACATAAAGCCCAAGAATATCGCCATAATAATACTGGTGATAACAGCACTTGACCCGACATAGAATGACAACTGGCGCAGGACCGACAATTCCAAAGATAAACTAACATAGCCATTCAAAAAGATTAAAAACACCAATGCTGTGCGCGATAATTTATGCATACCTTCCCCCTGAGACATATACGGTTAATCTTAGTAAAAAAAAAGCAAGGAACGCAATGGATTTTTTAATGCGCATTCATTAAACGAATATCGTCAAATTCGGAAAAACGATTAAACATCGCACGCGCAAACGGACACAGAGCAATAACGTGACGGTGCTGGGCACGAGCCATGTTGGCAACGTTGCGAACCAACGTCAATCCAATGTTTTGGTGCCTGTATTCAGGCGCAACATCTGTGTAATCAATTATTAATTTATCCGCCCCAACACGAACAAACGTTATTTCACCAATTTTGACGCCTGCGACAAAGGCTTCGAAGCCATCGCGTGTTTCTGATAAAAAATACTGAACAACTTCTGCCATATACACAATATATCACGGGGGATTTAATTTGTGTATCGGACTGTATTCAAGGCATACTAGCGGCCACGGATATGGCGCGTCAACTGCCACGCCACAGCGGACGACAACAGAATTGCCGCCGTTATCACAACCAGATACCAACGCAACCAACTATAACCACCGAATACACCAATGTATATCAGCCCTGTAAAGCCAATCCATCGACCAATAAATAAGGCAAAATCACGGAAAACAAAATACTCGACCTTGTGGTTGGCGGTGATACAGCGTGAATGAGACAAATTAAACACATTTACAGAAACAATCTGGTCCATCAAAATCATGGCGGTTGAATATATCAAATTATAGAACAGGAATGTAATCGGCGTTGTCGTGTACACAAATAAAGATATCGCGACCAATGTCAATAACATTGAACCTGTTAGTATGTATGGATAGTATTTTTTGCAGCCCCAACGACCAAACGCCCATGATGTGACAATAGAAAATATTGCGAAAATGGTCGTAAATATACCCAGATTCAAATCTGTCTGGAACATATATACTGTATACATTGTGATAACCGTATTCAGCAAACCAACCCCAAAACCACGCAAAATTTCCATAGCGAACATTTCTCGAATAACACGAAAGCGCATCATACAGCGAAAAAATCCAACAAAGTCAATTGGAGTACGACTGCGATGGCGCGATGGAGTCAGCATAAATGTAAGCCCTAACTCTATAATCGATAACCCGAACAGAACATAGGCGATGTTTGTATATGACCCCATGTCAATAAAAACACCCAAAACAACAGGGGTTATAATTTTAGTAAGATAAATTACCGTGTTTTTAATGCCTATGAATCGATTCATAACGGCAGGTGTGCCCTTTTCCCCGACCATGGCATTCATTGGCAAATGGTACATAGCAGACCCAATGCCGTACAGCAGCCCCAGCGGAATCAGATAATCTACCACGCGATCGCCCAACAACATAATCGCCAGCAACAGCGCAATTTTCGGAATCAAATTCAGGGAAAAAACAGAGACCTTGTTATAGCGTTTACACCAATGCGCAAAAATAAAGAAACCAGCACAGGTCGCCGCATATTCAAACAATCTGTATGTCGAAACAGCGATAATTTCGCTGGATGACAGGTGCATGATGAAAGATACCAAAAACGTGCCCAGGAACAGGTCTGTAATGTTGCGCAAGGCAGAAAAAACAATCAACAGACGCAAATCGCGTGATAATTTTGGTATAATCATGGGAAACTCTCTCTGGGGTGAAATTATATCATAAAAAACCCAGGAAATGAATCATTATATGAAAAATTTGACATGTATGGGCGACTGGACTATAATGCGAGGCATGAAAAAAGCACTAATTGGATTTGTCGTTGTGTCAATTTTGGCATTGGCGGGTTGCGGGGTAAAATCCGACCTGGCGCGACCAGACGCGTCGTTCCCACGCGACTATCCTGTGTATTAAAGAACTGCGGGTATGGCGACTATGAAATGCCGTCATATCCACGATTTTGCGGGTATGGCGAAATTGGTAGACGCGCTGGATTTAGGTTCCAGTGGGGAAACCCATAGGAGTTCGAGTCTCCTTACCCGCACCAAATACAAAACAGTATAAAAAATACTTGATTTGGCGAAAAAAATAACTTAATATACTGCGCATAATAAATAAAAGGCGAATAAAATGGCATCTAAAAAAGGCAGCAAAGAAGTTGTACAGTTGAGAAATAACGAAACTGGTGTCTTCTATATTACTACAAAAAACACTAAGTCTGAAAATACTCAGGGCAAAATGAAATTCCGTAAGTACGACAAGAAATTGCGCAAGCATGTCGTTATGACTGAAGCAAAGGTTTCACACTAAATATATACCTTGTGTATCAGATTAGATTTAGCCCCGCAATCGCGGGGCTTTTATGTGTGTTGGTGGCTTGACATAAAGTAATTTTATTCTTAAGATAAGCATTGCACAATTTAAGGGGTTAGGCATGCCAAAAATTTCAGTTATTGTTCCATGTTATAATGTTGCACCGTATATTGGGGCCTGTCTGGATTCGTTAATCAATCAAACCCTGGACGATATTGAAATTATCTGCGTTGACGATAAATCAACCGATAATACACTTGCGATTATCAAGGAACGCATACCGCAGGATTCGCGCATCAAAATAATTGAATTACCGAAAAATTCGGGCGTATCGGTTGCGCGTAATACAGGCATAGACGCAGCCACGGGTGAATATGTTGGCTTTGTTGACCCCGACGACTATGTAGATTTAGATTTTTATAAAAAATTGTATGAAGCGGCAACACTTGAAAATGCCGATATTGCCAAGGCGAACTTAACCGTAATTAATGTGGATGGGGTTCATACTGTGGGACGACTGAACCGCTTTGTTAAACAAGATAAATTGAATTTTCAGTATGAGTTTACATCCGCAATTTATAAAAAAGAATTCTTGGACGAACACAATCTGCGATTTTTGCCAGGGGTGTCAATTGGCGAAGATGTGAATTGGCAGATTAAAGCGGCATATCTGGCAAATAAAATACCTGTGATTGATGAAGTTTCTTATTTTTATGTTAGACGAACCGATTCCGCGTATTGCCAGTTTCTGACCCGCGCAAAAATAGAAAAGGTGTGCAGTGCATCACAAGATTTGCTGACCTGGACAAACAATCAGACAGATATAACATTTTCAGATTATATGAATATCATGCGTTCGGTTTATGCGTTGATGTTGAATAATATTCCTAAATCAATGACATACCAGGACAAAGAGTATATAGCACGCTGCGTTATCAACGCATATCGTGATACAAGATATCAACAAGATGCATTAAAAAGAAATTTTAAAAAGCACTCGCGCAGACCTGTTGCGCATGGGCAGGTTGATGAAATTATAAAAACTTTGGCATATCAGAAAAGAAGATACAAACTGTTTGGCAAATTACCAATTATCAAGGTATTACACGCACCAAATCAGGAATACAAATTGATTCTGTTTGATTTAATAACAATATTCAAGTGCGTGCGCGGACAGTATAACGACCGATTTTATATTTGCGGAATAGAAGTTATGAAAGTTGCCCACTAACGCAAGGAGAAAACCATGGCAAAACTGGCGGTAATTGTCCCTGTTTATAATGTCGAACCGTATATCAAGGACTGTATGAATTCGCTGATACAGCAGACTATGCACGACATTGACATTATTTGTGTTGATGACTGTGGGACAGATAAATCAATGAAAATTGTAGAACAATTTGCCCAACAGGATAAACGCATCAAGATTGTTCATAACGATAAAAACAGCGGACTGTCAGAAAGCCGAAACAACGGTGTGCGGGCGTGTAATGCAGAATATATTATGTTCTGTGATTCTGATGATTTCTTTGCGCCGGATATGTGTGAAAAAATGTATAACGCAATTACGGCAGACGGTGCAGACTTGGCAATTTGTGGCACCGAAGTAATTTACGAGGCAGACCACGACCAAAAGCAATCTGATGATGCATATTTCGCAGTACGACATAATGGCACAATGGAAAAAGATATGGACATTATGCGTTGGTACGCGGTGTGTGCGTGGAACAAAATATATAAACGCGAAATTATGACAAAGTACGACGTTTGGTTCCCACGCGGATTAAAATATGAAGATGAATTTTTTTATCCTGCATATCTGACATATACGCACAAAATCGCATTTGTGCCGGAAAAACTGTACAAATATCGCCGACGCGCAGGTTCTATTATGAACACCACGTTCAGTCAGAAACACAAACTGAATACAGATAGTTTGAAAATTGCCATTGCATACTGGGATTGGACAGCAACACATGATTCAATTGGCGATAATGTTGACTGGTACTGGATTCATATGTTTGTCAAAATGTTTGAAGGCGCACTGAATAAAAATACGCCCGATAACTGGGACACATTGTATGATATGGCAAACGATTTTATAAAAAAACACTATAATCCCATGGATGTTTCTTTTCATACTATGTGCGCAATGAATAATATCATCAAAAGACACCCGCCCAAGAAAATGTATATTGGGGGTCTGATTCGCGTTCATACCGCACCATTAAAGCGTGAGTGGTGCATTTGCAAAACACCCGTGTGGAAGATTAAACGTCTGCAAACAAAAAACAAATATTATCTGTTTGGGATTCGTGTGGCACACAAAAAAATTAAACCCAAATTCCCAAAACCACGGAAAATTATCGAATTACCAATTGACAATTCGCAATTGTTGCAGGAATTGCGGAAAATTGGTCGTTTTACATATATTCCGAACCCTGGGAACGCGGGTGACATGCTGATTGCGTCTGCGACAATGGGATTTTTTGATAAACATAAAATCCCATATGATACTTACACACCAAACGCCAATTTAGATGCGGTTGTTTATGGTGGCGGTGGTATTTGGACCGCGGATTACAAAAAAGATTGGATGAATCATTTGGATTTATTTAGGAACGCCCGCAAGATTATCATATTGCCCAGTTCGTTTAATAACTGTCCAGAACTGATTGATGCGCTGGACGAACGATTTGTTGTTTTTTGTCGCGAAAAACGCAGTTATGAATATCTGATGGCCGCAAACACACGGGCAACAATTTTACTGGACCACGATATGGCTTTCCGTATGACGAAACAAATGTTGTTATCAAAACACACACTTTCGCCCAAAATGATAAAGACTTTGTTGAACATATCGTGGGAAAATATTCCAAAACGCGCACGCTTTATGCGCGTTGACCGTGAAAGCGCAGGCAAGTACAACAGCGATTTGGATGTATCTGATTTGGCAGGTGGATATTTTACAGACAATCGGCAATGGATTGATTTTTGTGCCACATTGATGTTAGCGGTTGTAAATTGTGCAGACGTCGTTGTTACAGACAGACTGCACGTCGCGATTGCAGGACTGTTGACAAGGAAAAAAGTTTATATGTTGGATAATACATACGGCAAACTGTCAGCCGTGTACGAACATTCAATGAAACAATTTGAAAACGTACATTTTTGTACAACTATGCCGGAATTATAGGAGTTAGACTATGATTCTGGTATATCATCATATATGCAAAAATTTAACAGATGACAAAAATAGTGTATCTGTTAAAACATTCAAGCGACATATGAAATATTTGAAGCTCAACAAATTCCATGTCGTAAGTATGTTGGAATACAATCCAAATGATAAAAAGCATGTGGTATTAAATTTTGATGATGGCTATAAAGATGTTCTAAACGCATTACCTATATTAAAAAAATATAAATTTCCATTTCATGTATTTATTATTGGCGATTGGATTGGAAAACATTGGGCAATAAGTGTACAAGACATTAAAAAAATTGTAAAATCTGGTGGTTTTATTGAATGGCACACAAATACACATCCTGATTTAACAACATGTGATGCAGAACAATTAAAAAGGGAATTACAGGTTCCAGACCAGATGCGACAGTTGGCACCAAATCATTTTAAATGTGTCGCATATCCGTATTGGAAACACAATAAAAATGTTATTGAATATGCTGAAAAGTATTTTAAATTGGCACGTACTGGCAATGGAAACGGAATACCAAATAATCGTTTCGCAATGGAGGCAATAAAAATGACAGAAAACATAACATTCGATGACAAAATTGTAAAATATGTTGAAATGGCGGTTCCGACATGGCCGTGTAATTTTAGATGTCAGTACTGTTATGTGGGACAACATTACAGCGATATCGAACGTGGAAAAGTTCAGAAATTTGAATACACGCCAGAACAAATAGCGGATGCGCTGTCCAAGAAGCGACTGGGCGGAACCGCTATTATGAATTTTTGTGCAAATGGCGAAACGTTAATTTTGCCACAAAATGTAGAACATATTAAGGCAATACTGGGGGTGGGACATTTTGTTATGGTGGTGACGAATATGACCCAGACCAAGGCGCTGAAAGAACTATGCGAATTGCCCGCAGAATGGCGCGAAAGATTGTTTTTGAAATGTTCATTTCATTGGATGGAATTAAAACGCTTGGGGTTACTGGACATGTTTGCGGACAATGTAAATATGTGTTGGAACGCAGGCATCAGTTTTACAATAGAAATCACACCGCACGATGAACTGGTACCAGAAATTGATGAAATAAAGAAATTCTCGATGGAAAGATTTGGTGCGTTGCCACATATTACTGTTGCGCGCGACGAAAATAATCAGTTTGAACGTTTGACAGAGTATTCTGTTGATGAATACAATAAAATTTGGGGACAATTTGATTCAGAACTGTTCAGATTTAAAAGTCAAATGTGGAATAAAAAAATACATAATTTTTGCTATGTCGGGGATTGGGGATATTCTGTAAATATCGCAGACGGAAATATTTTCAGATGTTCTTCGTACGGACATATTGGCAATTTATTTGAGAGTAAAAAATTACCTCGAAAACCCGCTTGTACAAAATGCCCACATATTCATTGTTATAATGCGCATGGTTGGCTGGGACTGGGCGGCATGGTGCCAAATATAAAATCACCAACATATGCCCAAATGCGGGACCGTGTTCGCAATGACGGAACGCATTGGATATACCCAAGAATGAGATGGGTTTTTGAACACAAAATATCTGATAACAATAAAAAATATTCTGGCATAAAAAAATTGATTACTAGATTAAAACGATAAAAACCGGGTTTCCCCGGTTTTTTTATATGGCGGATTGACCATAAACAATCCAATACATATTATGTGAACCAGTTAAATAGGCCTGGATTACCAATGTGGTTGTTGTGCTGCTGTCTGATTTGACGACACCACTGTATGCGCCGGCGTTGCCTTCGCGACCCACCCATGAAAACCCGCACCAGTATTGATTATTCGCCATTTGTACTGGTAATGAAATGCTGCGTGTTTCACTTGTTAGTTCGTCCAACTTTAATCGTCCGCCCATTTCAACCCAGCCACTTTTATATTTCCGGTACCAGGTGTAGTTATTGTCTGCCGTTGGCGTTTGCCAGGCGATGACATAATCGTATGGGGTCAAATCTGGAATTTCGCTTTGTTTCGCAAGTGTCGTGCCACCGGGTGTTTGCCCGTCGTGGACACGCAAAGTGTTTGCAGTTGTGTCAACCGTGATTTCACCGGGTGCGCCGGTAAATGTTTCATGTTCGGCCGACGTGCCGCGTCTGAATTGTATCTGTCGTGACATTTTTATTCCTTTTTGAGTTTTTTTTTATACTGGTTAATGTATGAAAAAAATTTTAATTATTTTTTATTGTTTTTTTACACCATTCTTGGCAATGGCTGTATTGCCAGTTGTAAAAACGAATATCGAAATTCCGTATAGAATCGCTGTTGATTCCAGCGCAATTTCCAGCATCGGCTTCAAAGACAATGTTTTGGAAATCGAATTTAATTCTGGAAATACATATCAATATAATGGTGTTGCCAAGGATACTTTTGAATTTTTTTTAAATTCTGAATCCAAAGGACAGTTTTTTAATCGTTATATCAAAGGTAACTATGATGTTATTCGCATTAAATAGTTCCAATTTTTCATAACATACGTTCTGATGCCATAACCAGGATTATATTTTGGGTATAATTTTTGAAAATCTGCGCTGGCACAATATATATCGTCTGATGATATCGCGCCAATTTGCGCCAGATACACCATCGCAATCGACGGAGAACGTGACACACCACAATCACAATGAATTAAAACAGGCATCGTTTCAATATGTGCAATAATAAACTTAATCGCAGCATCAAATATCGGATTGGTATAAGCCGGGTTAAATTCACATGGCATATCAACCAAATTTAAATATAGATTTTTTCCATGTTTATAGACTAAATAATCTGGATTGTCGCTACACAGACTGCCTTGGTACCCTAAAACGCGGCGATGACATGTTTTACACGCATGAATTATTGCGATATTATCGTGACGATATGACATGCAATCATGCATATCACCGACATACAGGTTATTGTATACTTGTATCATATTACATCCATTATTTTATAACAGCCCCCTTAATCAGGGTCAGGTCTTCTTTGATATCGTCAATTTTAATCTGAATTTGACCAATGCCCGTTTCCAAAATCGTCGTGCGATTTTCAAGTGATGTTATCCGGGTATCAAATGTTTCGTGTTCCGCAACAGATAAGTCTTGGCGGGCAGCCCAATAGACCAACCCACCAATGAACATTATCAAAAACCAACTGTTGCGCAGAAAGTCCAATGACATCATGATTTGTCCCCCCTGCCCCGCACGATTTGTGATTCTATTTGGCGCACTAAGGCGCGTTGGGATTCAGCCCAGCGCAATTCCCCGTCCGATGCGTTCGCCCCTAGTGTGCGTTCAATCGTAATCTTGCGCAAATGATCCAAGACCGCACGACCGGACGGTGTGCCAAAACAACGCGCGTAGTTTAATGATATATCCGTCATAGTTGCCCCCCAAGAACTGTTTCCAATGCCGTCATCTGGGCAATCGGCGCAATGTATTTTAGTTCTGCGTCCCCGTTCAGACGAATTGGTTCAATCAGCCCACGACGCGCCAATATCTGTAATCCACGGTCGCACAAGGGGCGTATAAATTCATGTAGCAAACGTCCATAGGTTGCGCCCAAAATACGCATCATATCGGCATTGCGCGCCATAATTTCTGTGGCGGTCATTTCTTTTTCAGACAACAACCCCAGTCGGTCCGCCAACAACGCATGACGGATACGTTCGCGCAAATCGCGCAATATCAGTTGCGATACATCAAAGTTCGCACCACTGGTCAATGGGGTCAGACCAGATGAACCAACAGCCTTGGGTATAATTGCGCCAGGGGTCAAGTTTATGTTCTGCAGATTGATTACGCCGTCGTCGTCCGCCATCCATATACCAGACACAGCAATTGTTGCATTTTTCAAGACCAGTTCAACAACCTTGTTCGCGGTTTTAATGTCTGGCAATGCACGCAGGACCGGACCACGACCGTACAATTCACCAGATGATACCGCCCAGCGGAATATAATGTATGGATTCGTTTCAAATGTACCCGTGGAAACAATGTTGTTTTCAATATCACCACCAACGTCCAGCCACGCAACAAAATCCGTTCCAACCAGGCTTTGTACCAATTTTAACGGGGTTTCAGGGTCGCGCTTTATCGTATCGCGCAGGTTTGCCGGCGGTGTCCATGTTGGGTATTTTTCCAGGACTTCGCGTGCAGACATAGATGTTGTGTGGAATACTGCGTTTGGCAATATCGCAATATCTGTCATTGGAATGGCTGTAAATGTAAATGCAGATGATGCACCAATCGGCGATTCTGACATGAACAAACACGCCGTCCCCAGCACCACTAAGTCCATATAACACTGGTGGATTGTCGTATAAAAATTCGAGTCATTCAAATTCGCACGCAGGACAGTCGTCGCATAGTCTGCGTTCTGGGACAAATCACTTTCGCCCACCAATTGCAACCACATTGATTCCGGCGGTGTCAACAACGTGTAAATCGATGCCGCCAGATTGTCTGATGCGTCCATGGCGGTGGCGTCAAACAATGTTGCCGCATCGTCGTCGGCCGTCGGCATGGCATAGCGACGCGCCGCGTCCCAACGCGCAACCCAAGGCGCACGCGTATCCAATGCACGTTTATAAAGGTTCTGTAAATTTTGATACATTTTGTTTCCTTTTGGTTTTATATCTTGAAATTTGTGTTGGCAGAAAAGGTTTTTATCGATGTGCCAATTGCACGCACGGGCGTTGGAGTGTCCGTTATCGCGCCCGCGACCGCGTCCAGGCCGTCATCGTGAATGCCGGTTGCCCCAATCGGAGACCAGCCTAACATTTCCGACAACAGCGGCGTGTTTTGAACACGCGTGTGTGCGTGCAGGCGACCCGTTGATAGCAACGGTTCAATAGCATTCAAAATTCGGTCTGATTTTGGTTTATTGTTCTGGATTTTATTTACATATATGTTTGCACCTTGCTTGATTGCACAATCGCGCATAATTTCAGGCAACCCAACCCCCAGGCCATTTGTTTCGATTGTTATGCGACGCAGTCCACGCGCAGACATAAATTCCAACACCATATCGCATTGGCGCGACAATGGGAACAGTTCATCATCAGATACGGTCAGGTATAAAATATCGTGGATAAACACACGGCGCGAATTATCATCACGATACAGCAATACACAGGTACTGCCGTCGCGATGACGACGGCCAGTCGCCGGATCCCAATATAATGTCATGCCTGTGATATGAAATTCATCAATCCGTGCAAAACGTGGGTCAAATTCAGTTTCATAAAATTTTAGTCCCCCCGGGTCCAGGCGGGCGCGTTCAAGCGGTGTGCATTCCAACATCATCTGGGACGAGAAGTGGCGCATACCAACTGTTTCGCGCAATTGTTCTATTCTTGAAAGCGGGAATAATTCGGGCCACGCGGGCGTCCCATCTGCGTTAACTATCGGAATTTTCAGCAATTTATACCCATGTAAAAAAGGCGTTGAAAAAGCATTTTTTTCATATACTATGGGCATAGAAGAAAAGGAATTTGACATGGATTTTACCCCCAAAACATTACCAACAAATCTGGAAGCAGAACAGGCAGTATTGGCTGCGGTACTGATGAATAATCGTGCGTTGGAACGTGTGGGCGAATTCCTGAATTACAAGCATTTTTCACATCCTGCACACCAGGAAATTTATAAACTGGCCGAAAAGCAATTTGCCGCAGGTATTCCATTCGATATTATTACCGCAAAAAATTATCTGGACCAACAGGGCGTTCTGGAATCTGTTGGTGGCGTGGACTATTTAAGCCAATTAACCAGCGCCGGCGCGACCGTCGTTAATGTTGAACAATATGGACGCATCGTTTATGAACATGCGTTGCGTCGTGATTTAATCGCCCTGGCCCAGGATATTACAGACAAGGCTTTTGTCGAAGATTTAGACAATCCGGTCGCGCGCCAGATTGAAATCGCAGAACAAAAGTTGTTCGATATGGCAACAACAGGGACGTCTGAACGCGAACTGACTTCTATTTCAAGCGCGTTGCAAAGCGCCCTGGCTGAGGCAGAAATCGCATACAAAGCCGATGGTCAGTTATCCGGTCTGACGACGGGATTGAACGCATTGGATAAATCAATTAGTGGGCTGCATCATTCAGATCTGATTATTATCGCAGGACGTCCCGCGATGGGGAAAACCACACTGGCAATGAATATCGCGTTCAATGCCGCCCAGGCAATTGCATTTGGTCGCGCAAACCAAAATTACAAGGGCGCAGTTGTGTTTTTCAGCCTTGAAATGTCGGCGTCCCAGTTGGCGGCGCGTGTGCTGTCATCGCAATCCAAGATTCCTGCAACCGCCATGCGTGAAGGAACACTGACGGATGAAGACTTTCTGAAAATGTCACAATATTCAGCCGCCATCGGACAGGTGCCGTTATTCATTGATGACACCCCGGGTATGAGTGTGCCAATGATGCGTACGCGTGCACGGCGTCTGGCGCGTAAACACGGTGGAATCGCGTTGATTGTTATCGACTATCTGCAGTTGATGACATCCCCCGGTGGCAAGCATAGTGACAATCGTGTTCAGGAAATTTCTGAAATTACACGAGGGCTGAAAATGCTGGCCAAGGAATTAGATGTCCCAGTTATCGCCCTGTCCCAGTTGTCGCGTAGCGTGGAATCGCGCGATGACAAACGACCAATGCTGTCCGATTTGCGTGAATCTGGTTCTATTGAACAGGACGCGGACATTGTTATGTTCACATACCGCGAAGAATACTATTTGCAAAATCGTGACCCGTCTGACCGCATATCGAATAATGTTAATGATAAAATGCATGAATCATGGCAGAGCAGAATGGAACGCGCACGCGGCAAAGCAGATATTATCATCGGCAAAAACCGTCATGGTCGCCCTGAAACTGTACGCACAGCGTTCTTTGGCGATTACAGTCTGTTCGACAACCTGGACGAATTTGAGGCGCGTGGTGAAAATGATTTTGCACAACCTGCACCAACAATTACAGCAGCACAACTGGCAAATGATGTGGATTCTATGCCGACTGCGATTGATCCAGACGCAATTCCAGACGACATGCCGTTGTAATTTATAATTATTTGCTTGCGCAGGGAACAAAAATTGACTATTATTTTGTCAAGTATTAGTCATTTAGGAGTTTGCCCATGGCCCAAGAAGAAATTATATTTCCAAATAATATCCGCAACATTCGTTTGGCTAACGGTATGAAGATGACCGAACTGGCGCGTCGCGCAGGTTTATCTTTGTCTGCTGTTTCCAAGATTGAAAAAGGTGTTCGCCGACTGAACCAAAAACAGTTGTTGAATATTTGTAATATCCTGGGCTGTAAACTGTCCGATATTTTCATCAAAGAATCCGATGATGTCGCAGACCAATGGCAAAGCGAAATCAAACGCCGTATGTCAGACAATGAAAACAGCGGTCTGAAAGTGTTCGGCAGCGGTCTGCGCAAGATTCGCCAGCAACGCGGAAAAACAATCGCACAGGCAGCAAAAGACGCCGGCATGACATTGTCTGTTTATCATAAAATCGAAGTCGGACAACGTGAAATCTATCAAAATGAAATCGAACCATTGGCGCGTTCTTTTGCATTGGGTGCCGAAGAATTGTTCGATAAAATCGCAAGCCTGTATAAATCTGGCGAGTTGAACAAGCACATCAGCAAAGTTAAAGAACGTGTAAAATCCGTTCTGATACCGGGCAATCCAATATCTGGTATGGACATGCACGGCGGTTTGTATGGCGCAAAATTGTATGACAGCGCACGCAAAAAACTGGTTCCTGTGTTCGGCACACCCGCTGGCAAAGGAATCTCATTTAAAAAATCTGACAAAACAATGATTGTCGCCCCAATGACATTAGAAGGACGCGCCGGCATCTATGCCGTTGCACCAAATTCTAAACGTTTGGGTGGTTTTGTGCCTGAAAATTCATATGTGTTTGCGGATTCCATGACCCCAGCACAGCCAGGCGATTTAGCAGTCGCAATTGATGTGGACTTTGACACATTGGATGGCGATACAACTGTTAATGCACAAATCGTTAGTGTGCGTCAGGATTCCAAAGGCAGAGTTTATGGTCAGATGTCTTCACCAGATGAAAAATTGACAGCACAAACTATGCACAAGGTCGTTATGATTGTTATGGAATAATACAAACATACACGGAGAGAGAACCCATGAACGTCAAAACCAGCGCAATCGCATTGAAATTATTAAACCTGTACCGCCAAGAACATGTTATTATTGGTGGCTGGACGACTGTTAATCCGATTTTTTTAGCCGAGGCAACTGATGAAGTAATTAAAGAGTTGCGCACAATCCCCACAGGTAAATTATTGGTGCAACATATTGAAAATCTGCGCAGCGGCAAGACAGCCATGGACACCATAGATTCAGAATTGCTGCCATATGGCGGAATGATGACCGCAGAAGACATAGCAACAATTAAACTGACACCATATCAATGGCGCGAACTGGAAGAAGGATTACGCAACTTTACACCAGATCAGGCAGGACTGGACAAATTTATGTCAATGGATGTTGTGCGCGAATTTGGCGAAGAATGGCAGAATTCTATTCGTTCCACTTTGAACGCACGACCACAATTGTTGGACAAATGGCGCACTGTTAAGCAAACCTATAATGCGTACAGACTGTGGGATATGGCGAATGAAATTATAGCCGCTCCGATATCCGAACGTAATCGCGCCCAGGTACAGGCCGATATGCCGGAATATGAAACATATTTACCTATGTTTGGCGACGCAGGTGCAGAATTGTTGACTAAATTACGCACATTTATCAGCAATATTGATTAATTGTTGCGGTATATTGTGTCGTGCGTATGTGGCGTTCCGATGTAAATCATTGCCCCATTCGGCGAAAGGATAAAATCTAATTCGCGCAGTCTTTCACGCATTTGTTCCCGTTTCTGCGGGGTGTTTGATGTGTTGGGAACTTCGACATCGTCACAAATAATTAGGTCTGCGCGCAATCCTGTAATGTTGCCATGCAAGCCTTGGCAGATGACGGAAGGTTCGCGGATGCCAATTGGTCGATTAACCGTTATGCGTGCTGATGCCCATTCTTTTTTATTTTGCGGCACCAAATGGGCGCACCACGGATGATTTTCTAGTATATGCCGAATGTGTGATACCATACGCGACGACAGCCCGGATTCCGCAGATAATATCAGTATTCTTGTTTGTGGACGCAGATACAATACACAGGCAACAAAAACACCAACAACTGTTGATTTGCCAGAATGTCGAAACGCCATCAACAGCCCACGATGTGGCGCATCACACAAAACATCATATAAAAATTCCATAATTTTGCGATGATGCGTTGGCGTCTGCAACCCCAAGACCCGATTCCATTCATCTAAGAAACTATAAAATTCCGTAATCATCGCGGTTTTCATTCGGGGCAGGTTCTGAAATAAAGCCATAATCGTTTATCAATTTAGGCAATGCATTTTCCAGCACCCCAACCAAATTACGATACACCCCCAATACTGCGCCACCGCCCAGTTTATCGCGAATAACGTCATGCGTGTAATTTATCAACGATTTAACATCATTGTGGATGTTCGCCCATTCAACCAAGTCTGTGTTCACAGAATGTAAATCTTGAAATGCAGACAACAGAAAGTTAAAATCTGTGTTCAAATCTTCTGGGTCTATTCTGCGAGTTGGTTGATAGTCAATGGTGCGCGATAATGATATTTGTCGAAAAATGTCCAGTTTTGTATCCGCAGGTGGCGCAACATCAAAAACAACGTTGCCACCAGAAAAATCTTCGTTTGGTAGAACGGCATAATTAAATGCGCCATCCCCTATAACATCATTTATGGCAACGCGCACATCTGCGGTCTGAAAAAAAGGAAACACAAACGCAAATTCCGTTGTCAGGCCGTCTGCAATATAAGATATTTTATACATAGTATGTCCCCCACCCTGCCTTAGCCAACCAGGTCATCAAATCTGGACAGCAAAGATTTCAATAAATTTGGTTTCTTGGCGCGTGCATTTTTTAACTTGGTCATATTATTGCGACGCTTTTCTTCGTATGGTGCAGACGTTTCCGATTTCAGGCGTTTCAAAACTGCGCCTTCGGTCACGCCGTTTGTGCGCATGCCAGACGCACCATATTTTGCGCGCTGGGCCGCCAACGCTTTTTTCACCAGGTTTGTTTTTTCTGCTTCGTCCGCAGCCATCTGTGCGATTATTTCTTGGCGTTGATTTTTTGCCGCCTTTTTAGCGTCTTTGTAATCCAAGATTTCCGTTATATCTGATACAACTTGTCCCATGTTTATGTCCTTGTGTTTTATAATGTGTTAAACCGAGTACCAACCGTGCAAACTGACAGAAAGTACTGTTGTTGGATAATTTTCGTTGCCGTGCACCGTCCATGCGGGCGTCATACAATCTGTTGTTGTGCCTAATAGATTTATTGAAACGTCGCCGCTGAATCCAGGACTGGTCGCGGCATATATTTCATTTGGCAAACTAATCTGGAGATTGTTTATTGATATGGATTTAGTATCCAGAACACGCGCTGTAATCTTGCGCAGGCGCAGACGTGTCGCGTTATGCCCAGATGCGCGTAATGGCATGCCAGATGCCTGAAAAGAAAAACTGTATTTATCTGCATCCATCATTGCACCTGCATCAAATCGTTCAAGATAAAACCCATCTTCGCGATGCGTCGCAACATATGTGCGTCCGTCACAGACAGCAACCGATATAAACTGGCCGCGTGTTTTATATTGCCCCCAGGCAGAAATCCCCAGCGCTGCATTCTGATTTAATACAGCCATCGTGCCGTCAGCCAGTACAACAAACAGCCGACGCGCTGTATCATTATATGCGATATCTATCGGATTGGTCAGCAGATGCTTGGACAATGCGCATAGGTCATTTGCATTGTAATTTTCACCTAACTCGTCCAATGCTAATTCGCGAATATCACGACCAGACGCAGATACGAATATGGTCGCACCTTCGATTTTCTGGGGCGGTAAATAACGCACAACATACGAACCAACCGATGTATGTTGTTTAATGTCAACAACAGATGGAGTTAGCGGTTTACTGGAAATCGCCCATTCACCAACATTGGTTAAGATTTGTAAAGTATCGCTGCTGACGACGGTACAAATCTGTTGACGCTGGGCCGATAACAGAGATATAAATATGGCTTCGTCATCCAGACCCGTGCCAGCATCAAAGTTATTGTGTTGCCCCACGCGTGACAACCATATTCCAGCCGGCCATGAACGCGATCCACCGAACACCAAGCGATCCTGGTGAAAGGTGATGCTGCGTGGCCAACCACGACGCGCACCAAACGCACATTCATGCCAATCTGATATGGCGGAATCAGGCAAAGTATAGGTGCCATTTGTGTGTACGACAACCTGGGTTGGACTGATATATTCTATGATTTGCCATTGGCGATTTAACAAGCGCAAACGACCGCCAACATTTTCAGGTGTCCAAAAATCTGCATTCGTGGTAAATGTTGCATAATTGTTGCCTGATGAATGGGCGCTGACCGTTATTTTTATATTAGACGCATCGTCAAATTTTACAAACGGCATATTGACCGTCATATCTGCGTCGTTGCGCGAAAATTCGAATTCACGCAAATAAAACCTATTGCCAGATTTGTATAATGTTTGTGGCTGATAATCAGCATGCACAAATATCATTGTGCCAAAACGCTGGGCATACTGTAAATGCGATGCGTCGTTGTATGACCAAGGTGTTTTTAGCGACTGGTAAAGTGTGTCGCCCAGATATATATCAATGTAAAAATCTGTTATTGCCAACAGATATTCTTCGTCATCAGAAACAGAAAAAGGTATTAGGCGTGCTGGGCCTTTGAGTGCGCTGATACTGCGTAAACCTGAACGACGCGACAGGCCACCGCCCGCCAGGACATCCATGTTTTCCAATCGGGACAGACCGTCTATATTATCGTGCGCATAGAATTCTGGGGCAACCGCACCATTTGCAAATGAATTTTGTGTTTTGATAAAATCTGCCATGCGAAAATCCCCCATTTAAAAGCGCGTGTTAACTAATGAAAAATCCGATATACCGTCGATTGTGGCGGTTGTACTGTCTATAAATTTCGCGGTCTGTAATTCTGTTTCGTATAATGCCGCCAACATACGAAATACTGTTTGATCCCCCATTAAGGGAATACAAAATTCCATCGCCAGTCGCGTTGCCGCCAAGGAAACAAAATATCCTGGGTATAATTCTGGGGCGGTTTTTACGACTGCGGTTATTGTTGTTGTGTCGCCGTCACATAAAATTCTGTTTCCGTTAATGCGTCCAGATGTTTTTAAAACACGCAGAACGTTGGCAGGAACTAAAAAATCGCCGTTTGTGTTCTTGGTTAAATCCATGGTCTGGGTCGCAAAACGCCACGGGTGGGCAGATATAACAGAATCCATCACAGTATCGAATAATGTGCGTGCAAGTTTTGCAGGGGCGCTGTCGTCGGTAAGAGACTGAATTGGCTGTTCGCCAATCTTTAATAACGCCATCGAACATAAGTCTATTTTGGTAAGCATTTTTGCACCTTTGGTTAATAAAAATTTTAGGTCGGCAATTTTGCCGACCTGTAAGGGAAAGGAGAAAAAAAGTTTGTTATGCCAATG
Organism: Alphaproteobacteria bacterium; assembly: GCA_046882065.1. GTDB lineage: Bacteria > Pseudomonadota > Alphaproteobacteria > Rs-D84 > Rs-D84 > Enterousia. The sequence goes on from JBKSMY010000006.1 coordinate 28,818, forward strand.
CAACTGTTGTTACATTCAAATCTGTGATATTGATTTTCTTAATCGCAGTATTATCAGATGCGTTGATAATAATAATATCACCTATGTTCATCAATGTTTTGACTGCATTGAAATATCCGTTGGCGGTAATTGTCGCCAATGTTTCAGCCGAGCCACAGTAATGCCACAATGTAAATCCATTTGCATACGCGATAACAGATAAATTTTTGTTCTGAAAAGCCATATGAGTTTTCCTTTTGGTTAAGTTGAATTTTAAATTGTGTTATTCGCCATCCGAACATTTAACGCGAACAATACCATCTGCATCAATCAAGACCGCGCCTTGGGACATGCTGTTGCTGATAAAGTGCGCAGCACGTTCGCCATGCCATGAAATGTCTGTCTTGACTTCCTGGCCACAGGCATGACCAATGCTGGATGCGTGATAGATAAAGCAATCACGATTTGTTTCCGTGCCCGGCAGACCGTTATACAGAACCCATGTAATGCCCAACCATTTACGCGCAACACCACCATTCAACAATGGCAACGCATCGCCAACATAATCAGCAGAAACAAATTCATCCATGGACAGCAGTTCATTCCACTGGCGCACACCAACAACCGCAAAGCGACGCCCATCGTCTGGAACATCGTTAGTGTTCAACACCTCAACCGCAGATAAAATTAAATCCTTGGTAAGACCCGTCGAATAATCACCAACGTTTGCTGTCGCATTGTTCATGGCAGATACAATCAATTCGTCTGTTTTGCGACCCAAGGCATATGCGCCCGCAGATGCAACAACACGACGTTCATCAATATTGACCTTTAATTCATCCAAAGCATCAACCCAATCGCCCGCATAGTAATCAGACAACATACATTCAACAGGTTCATGATTCAGATTCATCACAGGCACAATGCCGTGACGTGATTTTGTGCTGGCCGTGCCACGACCAACCTTTTGAAATGTGGTGGATGCACCGATGACACCCGATTTGCTGCGAACCGTAGAACGCAGTTTTGTGCCCATTTGCTGATACGCCAAATGAACATCGGCTTCGAATTGTTTCACAAACACATTATCGATGGAAACAGACATAGAAAAATCCTTTGCTATAAAAAATTAAACACAGGTGCCAATGTACGGCACCGCAAAATATTTTGTATTTTGGTTGTGCATAAAATGCGCCATCAGACAAAAAGTTTTAGGGTCCGCAGATGCGGATTGTCCATAAAAAATATCAGTCAGACCTGCGCAAATATCTGACTGATACTTTTATTAAAAAACCCCGCAATCGCGGGGTAAATATTTCAATTATTTTTTCTTGCAAACTTTTTTAGCAGGTGCTTTTTTCGCACATACTTTTTTTGCAACTGGTTTTGCAACTACTTTTTTAGCAGGTGCTTTCTTTGCAACTGGTTTTGCAACTGGTTTTTTAGCAGGTGCTTTCTTTGCAACTGGTTTTGCAGCCGGTTTTTTAGCAGGCGCTTTCTTTGCAACTGGTTTTGCAGCCGGTTTTTTAGCAGGTGCTTTCTTTGCAACTGGTTTTGCAGCTGGTTTCGCGGCTGGTTTTTCAGCAACTACTTTCTTTGCTGCTTTTTTCTTAAACAAGAATGCCATTCTTTCTCTCCTTCAATATAAAAAGTTTTGGACAGAACAAACCTGTTTTGTTCTTAATTGCATTTTATCGTAATTACAAAACTTAGTAAAGAAGAAAGTGTGTTTTTTCAAATTATGAATATAATTTTTTAAAACCGTTTTCTATTTTTCGAATGTATTCTAGATCACCATCACGCCAATATTTTGGATCGCGCATCATGCGACGCAAATCAGAATCTGACAAAATTTCATTTTCATTTTTATCTGTTTTAACGTCAGGCTCCATCGATTGCATCATCTTGTAAACGCTTTGGATTCCCTGGGGTGTAGCGCACAACGATTCAAATGCGTCCTGCGGCAAAAAGCGTTCGCCAAATGTATTTATCGCACGCAACGCATCTAACATTTTTTCATCGCCACCAAAGAAATTTTTCAATTCATTCATCGCAGATACATCATCACGCGTTGCAAATAATTCTGAAATTACTGGTGATAAAAAATTGTTCGCAATATCATAAATTTTTTCAACTTGTGTTTTAGTCAAACCAATTTCAAGAAATTTTTGTCGCAGATTTTCATCATCATATAATTCATGAACAGGATATTCAGATGCATCATCCGGAACACCAATTGCGCGATTAAATTTCTGACGCGCAGCGCTATCTGAATTTTCATTTGGAACAGACACCATCGTGCCAATCTTTTTTTCTAATTCATTATACGAACGCATCAACGCGTCTGTATTCAATGTTCCGTCATTATTACGAAATTTTTCTGGGATGTTATCCATTGTCTTTTCCTTTGGTTTCGTTTGAACGGCGCAGAAAATATATTCCCGCCAATGTAAATATTGCCTGCAACATTGTAAATAAATCTGTATCACCCACCAGGTATGCACCAACAGCCGACAAGATACCCGTCGCAGAAATTATGTATGTTCGGTACCCAGACAGGTAGCCACCATGTATTATTCGTTTCATAGAAATCGCCCATCATAAATAGAACAATATGCCATCTATGTCTGCAATATATCCGCGCGATGTAGCCCATGCAGGGATTTCATCTGCATAATGAAATTTTGTTGCACCATAACAACTGTCAGGTAATTGCCCCATCAACATTCGATAGGCCGTACGAACACACATTTGAAACGCACGATTTTGAGCCGGCACATGCAAACGCACATGATTTACATCTGAATCCGATAATGCCGGAAATATAGTTTTATCACAAATCAAATTAGATATCGTAACACCTGATGCGTCTGATAAATTTTTTATCATTGATGTAAACGCACATACCAATGGCAATGAGACACCACCTGTTTGCGCATAAACAACGCGTGCAATTTTATATGCCATGTTTGTAGTACCAGACGTGTCTGGATTTTTTATCAATGTCAGTTGCATTTAATGGCCCTATTGTTAGAAAAATAAAACCCATGCAGAAAATGCATGGGAAATAAAAAACCACAACGCATGTTGTGGACAGAATCTGTGCTGTTTATGTGTTATATAATATCATAAATTCAAACAAAAGTCAAGACAATATTTTCAAACCCGCAGAAATCCGCGATTTTTACACACTTATTTCATCACCATAAACCAACAAATAGTGTGTACCACGACGTAAAACCAATGCGCCGTTTTCGTTTATTCCAATCAATTCTGCCACTTCGCCCTGGTATTTAACAGGACAATTAATACATGCCGCCAGTTCGGTCCAACGGGCACGCACCGCACGAAAATCCGCACGACGCCATTTGTCCATATTGCGCATTAAACGATTCAGTAATTCGTTCATTGGAATTTCCGAATAGTTATCCATCTTGGTTGTTTTATACCGATCAACCGTTGGATTCGAATTTACATTTATGCCGATTCCAACAACAACAAAGTTGCCTGAATACTCGATCAATGTGCCCGCTATTTTTTTACCGTCAACCAGAATATCATTTGGCCACTTAATCGTTGGGCGAATGCCAAAGGACGCAATCGTTTCTGCAATCGCCACCGCCACCGCATAAGACAGACGCGCATCACGTTCAGGAGACGCATAAATAAAACTGATATACAAATTGCCATGATGGGATACCCATGTGCGACGCATACGACCGCGCCCCGCAGACTGAGCCGCCGCCAAAACCGCCGTATGGTCAGTTGCACGACCAGATGAAATTAATTCCAGCGCATAATCCTGGGTACTGGGGATTTTGTCGAAAGATAATAATTTATAGTTTGCCAATGCGATATACCCCATTTGTGTTAACGATAAATCCGCGTCCGTACGTTCGACGCAGTTGATAAATTGCAGTATCAATTGTATGCGTCGCAACATCGGGCGCATAGCCAAGTACTTCTTTTAATTCATTACCGGTCATACCACCTGATTTGTGCAACGACACAAGGATTTGCCCCTGAAGACGAGGCAACGACACGTCTGTGCCAAAAATATCGCGCAAAACACCCGCATCATCGTTCGCACTTAGTATCAAGGATTTTAGTTCAAAAGAACTTAAAGGCCCGGAAATGTTCAAATTATCAAAATTTATATCTGTGGAATTTGGCGCGTCCAAAACAGTTGCCCCAAAGTCAGCCAGGATTTGGCGCCATATTGTGTCTGATGCATAAATACGAACACCGTTTAACATGGATTAATTCTAGAATATATAAATTCCCTTGTCCAATAAAAAACCGCCCAATCGGGCGATTTTGACATACAACTATTTCATTTCTTTTGGGACATTAACAACAATCTTGCCACCCTGCCCCGTTTTAATCCATTCTAGTGCGGCAATTCTGCCCTCTACATGCTTTCTGTCTTGCTCGTTATCTAACTTTAATTCCCGCAACAAACGAATTGTATTGTCTATTGATTGGATAATCTCTTCTGTTAAAACTTTGTTTTTCAGCATGGCTTTCTCCTTCTGTCAAGATTAACGACCTCGTGCAAACCTTTGCGGTTTTAGTAGCATAGCTTGATATTTTAAACCTCCTCCAATATGCCTATTAATTCTATATGCCTTGGGCTTATAACTTGGTTTCGAAACAGAGAATCCCTTAGAGCTATATGTTATCTCACCCTCGTCGTCTGCTTCTATTAAATCCGATACCGGAATCTCATATGTTTGCCCATCAGGCGATTCATAGATAACAGTTTCTGCATTAGCTGGAACCTCTATTGTTCCACGGTCTTCTGGTTTGTAGTTTGTATTATTCAAACGGTCATACGCATCCCAATCAATATTAACACCAGAATCATTTTTCTTGTCATCATCATTTCGCCCAAACCACCCCATCTGATACACAATACCAGATTTCTTGGCGTTTGAAACTATTGACTGATTATTTTTAAGAGAATAAGAAATTATAACAATCAAATTATCTCCTTTGATTAATATAATTATCTGATTTTAGTGTAATACAGTATTCTTTATTTTGCAATAAAAAACCGCGGTGGGGTGTCACCGCGGTTCTAGAGTGTCGAAACCATTGAATTCTAGTCGTGTACAGGCTCTGGCGGATCAATATATTTGGTAAAGTCCTGAATTTTTGCACCTGTGGACGACAAAATCTTGGAAATACTGTTGGTGGATGGCCATCGTGGTTGCCCTTCTTTGGACCAGCGTTTGCTTTTGTTGAACGTCGTCGGGTCCAGACCGCTGCACTTTGCCAGCCCAGAACATGACATACCGTGCTCTGTTGCAAAGCGTTCTATGGCACGCCACACATCTTCATGTGTCATTTTTCTCTCCCTCTTGGTTATGCACCAGAAAAACTTTACGTCTGATACAATGTTGATTTTATTCCAGAAATCCGGGCAAAACAACAAGTACCATTTCCTAGGAATATTAGGATTTTAATTATACAAAAAATTTTTTTGACAAAACACTTGACGAATCGATTTTAGTGTACTATATTTTAAATCGTCAAAGGGATAAAACCTGATGACTGATGCGAAAACATCATGTGGGGACCAGAGGTTCAGACTCCCTCCTACATTCTCTCTCCTCTGGACTCTGGTGCCCACACCACAGTTTAGAGTGTCCAATTTCTTTTTCTCCTTTCCTTCCTTTCGGGACACTCGGAAATACCGCCGGCAACGGCGGTGTTTTTTTGTTTTGTACAAATAGAAATAAAAACCCCACCATTTGGTGGGGTTGTTTCTTTACACGACGTGGCGGCGAATTGCGCTGAATATCGCAAACCCCAGCAACAATACCATAATGAACATAAATATAGCCAACGCAATATCATCATGTTCTGCAAACGGCAACCGCACATTCATGCCGTAATAGCCAACAATTACCGTCGGTATCACCAATAAGATATTCCAGATAGTTAAACGGTTAATGTTTGTATTCGAATCCATGTTAATAACACTTTCGAATGTTTCCTTAATCGATTTTAACATTTTGCTGTACGATGTCACAACCTCGGTCGCCTGGCCTAATTCGATACGGGCATCTTCGGCCAGTTCTTGGGCCTCGTCCGTTTTAACAAAACCACGAACCTTTTCTAATTTATCCAACACTGCAATATTACCACGAATGCCCGCCATATACAGGGTATAACTGTTTTCAACTTCTAATAAATCAAGTAATTCTTTTTTTCGAATACGTTCCAATAACACATGCTTGGACGCGATAACACGTTTATTCAATTCTTTTAACATGCGCAGGTACGATTCCGCAATATAGTACAAAATGTTCAAAATGAATTCTTCGCGAGATGTCTTTTCAGACTTTTTAATTTTATCCAATAAATCACAGCGTTTGCGACATACCGTTATAACGCGGTTTGATGACAGAATAATAGACAATGGTTCTGTATGCCACAATGTGTCTGTTTCACGGTTGATAATTGGGAAACGAACGATGATAACCTTGTAATCATCTTCAATTTCAAGACGGGGTTGTTCGTCTGGGTCCAAAATGTCAGATATAGTGTCTTCGTCAATCTTGTACTGGGTTTGCAGTTTTTCAAAATCTTCGTGATCAGGATTGCCAACATTTACCCAAGAGAATGTTTTTAATTTTTCTGTTACAAACATATCATCCCCCTTTGGCAGATTTAAATCCAGTCTATAATATCGCAAAAAAATGTTTTTTGCAATAAATTCTGGGAATATAAATTCGTATTTTGTAATAGGCAACTGTGATAATATTATAAAAAACAACAGGAAATATCACATGGCAAAAAAATTTAAGACAAATACCAACGCATTCAGTATCGCACACTATATCTTGTTATTTTTGGTCGCAGGATTTAGTATAGCAATAATCGCATGGGTAATGATAAAAAATAATAATCATAATCCTGCAAATAACGTATCAGCCAATGTAATTCACATCAAAGATACCGACCCGTGTGTTCAACGAACCCGCGACATGGTGGCACGCATGTGGGCATATGACCCAGGAACCGTACCGGAAAAATACTGGAAAATCGCAGAAAACTATCTGTACCAGGTCATCACAACACGCACATATGGCATATGCCAAGACGTCGCGTTTACATGCCATGTGGGACAAATTCGCATTGACTGTGATCCATGCGCAGTACCAAGCGCGCGTGATTGGGCACAAAGTATTCATGTTGCGGATTTAATACGAAAAAACTGTGGCGTGGACGTTAACGAACACGCGATGGAATCAGTCGACGCAACGCATCACCCAATAATTGAATAGCATATGGCGTGTCAGTACGAGTTAAAATTTTTGCCAGTTTGTCCTGGTGTTCCGGGCATAAGACCAGACAACCCGTATCGATATTATACTTATTTGCGCACCAGTTTTTGAATACCAACTGTTTCTGGTACATGGTGGCGTATTCAGATTGACTTTTGTTCAGCGCGTTGTGGTGCGTGATAAATTCATTGATATCACGGGGATGAAACTGAAAACCAACACCCAATAAAAAGTTTAATATCAACCCCCAATCGCGATACATGTGAAAACGCGTTGCGTAATCAAAGCGGGATTGTGGATTCAATGCCCAAATATACTGGGCATAGTAATAAGACACACGGGCAGCATCGTCAAAAATACGTCTGACCGCGCCGCGATGTCCAAACAGAACACCTAAACTGGGGTCGGTTGCCAGATTATAATAATATTCCAGTTTATATGCGTCATTGACGATTTTATCGTACGTCAGACCGTCTATGCGATAATCATGGGCAAATTTATAAGTCGTTTTATAGCCTGCATCACGCAGTTGTTTGTCCAAACTTAGCGCGCTGGATTTTGTATCGGCATATAATTTGATTTGCTTTTTTGCATATTCATCGGGGCTTGATTTCACACAGGCAACATGTTTGCGCAAATCGGCAGATGTCACCGCGCCTACAGAATCACGCAAATCATTGACCGTAAACATATCACCATTTTGAATCATTATACACCCCCAAGATTGGGAGTATTTTACATACTTATTTTCGTACGTCAATAAAAACCCGCCGGTGGCGGGTGCTTTTATCGATTTGTTAACTGTAATTCAATACGACGGTTTTTCTGAAGTGCCGCCGGGTCGTTACCCAATTCAACAGGATGCATATCACCAAAGCCACTGGGGACCAGGCGACGTGGCGAAACGCCCGCATTTGCCAATTCATTCGCAACCGCTGTTGCGCGCAACAAAGACAGTTCCGTGTTGTTTTTATACCCCGCCGTACCAGATATAACCTGTTTCTTGTCAGTATGACCGTCAACACGAATAATCCAGTTAACGTCAGTTGGGATTTTTTCTTCCATGTCTTTAATCACGTTCGCAATCAAATGCAGTTGACGTTTACCGTCCGCGGACAATTTGTATGCGCCACTTGGGAATAAAATATCGCTGTTGACAATAAAGCGGTCGCCATCTGACTGAATTGTTGTGCGATCACCCATGGCCAGTTTAACCGCCTTGTAAAACTCAGACTGATACTGGGACATGTCTTTTAATTCAGCAACCTTGTCCGCCAGGGCACGATTCAAGCGCGTTGACATTTCAACATACCGAATTTCCTGGGCGCGGGATTTTTCTTCGGCTGCATCCAGCGCGGCCTGTAATTTCGCCAACTGGTCCGACAGATTAGCACGCTGGGCCTCCATCTCGTCCTGTAATAACTTGCGTTCCTGTTCCAGGGCAGCCGTTTTTTCCTTGTCCAGGTTTGCCTGATTCAACTGTGTATTTAATTCAGCCACCATTTTTTGCAGGTCGTTGCCCTGGGCCTGTAATTCAAGAACCTTGGCTTCGTATGCGGTGATAAGTTCCGCGACGCTTAAATCAACCTCGGCCAATTCGTTGTTCAGGTCTGCATTAGACTGTTCCAATGATTCCAATTGGTTGCGCGCCAATATCAACAAGCGTTTTGCTTCTTCTTCGTCCATGGTCATTTGCGCAATCATTTCAGCCTGCTCTGCATTCGTTGCCTTTAATTCTGCAACGGTTTTCGCCCCAGTTGTTTTATTAAACACACTGGTTGTAGTCCACAAAAACACAAAAACTATCATCAAAAATATCAAAATGATTACCAGATTCGAAAACAAGTCTACGAATCCTGGCCATGCATTTGTTGATGTACGATAACGAATGTTCATCATGATACTACTCTCTCTCTTGCTTTTGTTTTATATTTCTGAAACAGCCTGTTCCAGTGATTGGACACTTTTAGTTAATTCGCGGGTTGCCAGATTTATCTGGGGCAATATTTGCGATACTGTGTCCGTCGCGGCAACGCGTGTGTGTGATGCCAAGTAATCTTCTAGTTCGTGATAAATCATATTTTGGGCGGTTTGAACCTGAAGCCCCAGGAAACCGACAGTCAAACTGCCCCCCAGACCCAGTAACGAACTGGTGAACGCGGTCGCCATACCCGCCAGCGGACGGGACAGCCCAGCCTGCATAGACTGCAGAACAGTTTCATCAGAAAAGTTCAGATTTCCAATCAATTCTGCAAAACCACCAACCGTCAAAATCAATCCCCAAAACGTTCCCAACAAACCCAAAAAGATTAACGTGTTTGTGATGTAACGAACCGATTCACGCGAATCTTCGAATCGCAACAATATCATTTCCATAAAACCATTCAACGTTGTCGCAGAAATCTGTTTCGGACGCGATGATAACATTTGCGCCACAGGTCGCAATAAATTTGGTGGCAACTTTAACCCACGATGACCAGTTGTATAGCCACGCAACCATTTGTATTCAGGCAACAGTCCAAACATCAAAATAAAACACAAACCAATTCCAAATAGTGTGGTGCCAATAATAATGCCGTTCAGCCAAATGTTCGCAGCCGAAATCGCCATAAAATCCGCCCAAAAATACAACACACCCGCAACCAGCAATGCGGTAAATAATGCCATGCGATTAAGTGCGCCATGAAAATGTTTTGTCATATGAACGTTCCCCCGCTTAATCGTAGGTTAGTAAATTTAACTGAACATTGTCAATAGACTTTATTGCGTTATTTACACACTGCCACATAGGGTGGCGCGGAACGCGACATGTCAATTTCGCCCACCCCACAATCCAGACAATTAAAACGACGATTCTGCGCGTGCGATTTGTCCAACGGAACCGCAACATTCACCATCGTTTCGACCGTTTCTATGTACGCAGGGGACGGAAAACCAAAGTAAAACGCACGACTTGGGCCGCTGCATTCGTCAGCCTGCCCTGGATAACAAAGTGGATCTGTCAAACGCGCAGGATCCGGAACACACGAAGAAACGCACGTTTCAGCATCAACCACCATACGTTCACAATCTGTACAGGACGTTTGCGGAACACGCAATGTCGCCCCCAGCGCACCATACACCGCACCAGATGTTATATGTGTACACTTTTTACTGTTTGTGGTTGCGGACGGGTCCATGACACATTCCCATTCCAACGTATTATAATTCAAACGCGCAATCATTTTGTCTGGGCAGTTTTTATCCGGGAATGGATCAACACATTCCCAAACGCTGTCCACCATAACCGCCGTTTGAGCATCCGCACACAGCGGCTTACGCGTTTCGTCGGGTACACACTCGTACAAATCAGAATCCCATATCATATCACCACCACAATCGGTTTTGGTGTTATATTCAACACATTGCCAACGACCAAAACGATATGCCTGGGCGGTGCCAACAGGACAAACAATGTCAGGTGTAGGCGCAATATCATATACAACACCCGCATCTGGGATTTCATACTGGGTCAAATACACCAATTGACCGTCCACCAATTCCATATTCTTTACAATTTCCGCAGGGATTTGACGGCGCATCGACGTTCCACCAGACACTATCATGCCATCGTTTAACACACCAAACGTTCCTGCGTCTGAATAATATTTTTCCAGAATTTCCATCATAGCATTATGATCGGTCGTATCAATCGGATGAGTTGCCGTGACAATATAACTGAATGCAGGCTTTTTATTTTTTACAATTTCGCATTTTGTGCTTTTTAACTTATTATCCAGACAGATAAATTCGCTGATGATTCCGTTTTGCTCGATACAAATATCGTTAAAATCCGTGCCGTTAATCTGGGCATTATGTAACGCAGTTGCACACTGGGCCACCGTACGCAGGTCAGAGCGAGAAACCGCATATTCTGTTTCATGTTTGGCAACCTTTTGACTGGGTGAATCCATCATATAGTACCCCGCCATAAACAACGCCACCAAAATCATGATAAAAATATTCATCATTCCCCCTTGCGATTTATAAAAAGTCTAGGTAATATAAAAACAAATTGCAACAGGAAATGGATGTGGCATGAAAAAAATTTTGTTATTCTTTGTGTTGGTTGTTGTGTCTGCATGTGGCTTTGAGCCTATGTTTTCAGGACAAGATACAAATATTTATGTAGAACCAATTAGCGGAATTAACGGTATCGAATTACGCAATGCACTGTGGGCTAAATTTGGCGGTCAACACGGGGCAGACGCAGCGTATAAACTGACCGTAAAACTAAGCAACCCAAACACACAGTACAAGGCGTTAGAAAGAACCGGGGACGCAACCTGGCAGGAAGTATCTTTGACCGCGACATATACATTAACACATGACGGGGAACAGATTGCAACCGGCACAGAACGCGCAGCGGAATCATATACATTTGTACGATACTTGGTTGCGTCAAATGCGTCGTATAATAATGCTGTACAGAACACTATCAATGTTTTAGCAGAAAAGATTGGTACACGCGCAATCGCAGAAACATATAAATATTCACACAATGTTACAGGTGCGGACGCAAAATAATGAAATGGAAAGACGCTGATTTTAAAGGTGGTATTGATACAATCCGTGCTGTTCTGATTTATGGACCCGACGCCGGCCAGGTGGATGAATACTGCGATTTGGCGGTTGAAAAACTGGGGATTGAAAAAGACAATCTGTTTGCGCTGGATTCAGATGAACTGCGCGAAAAACAAGACGCCCTGTTTGCTGAGGCATGTACCCCATCTATGTTTGGGGGACGGAAAATGGTGATTATTTCCAACGCGGGGGACGCATGCGCCAAACAAGTGGCGGATTTAGTTAATCATCCTGGACTGTGCGCAACGGTGATTGTGGCCGCAGGCGACCTGCGTGCGGGGGGCGGATTGCGTTCCCTGTTCGAAGGTGCCGACAATATGTCCGCATTGGCATGCTATACCGATGATGCGCGAACACTTGCCACATTGATTCGCAACGAATTGTCGGCAGCCGCCGGGATTCAACAGATTACACCAGACGCAATGGCGTACATGACATCACACCTGGGGGGCGACCGCGGAATTACGCGTGGATTTTTAACAAAAATCGCGCTGTATGTTGATGACAAACGAATTGTAGAACTGTCAGACGTGGAAAAATGTTTGCCAGACACAGGGGCAGCAGATTTAGATGATTTTCTGTATTCCTTGACGGCCGGCCATATTCAGCAAACTATGCAGGCGTTGGACAGACTGTTATACGACAACAAGGAACCAAATATGTTGGTTCGCATGCTGGATGGACATTTCAAAAAATTACAAACCGCCGTTGTGGATGGACAATTGCCACGACTGTTCTGGAAAGTAGAAGACAAATTCAAGCAGGCAATTAAAATTTGGCCAGACGCAGAAATCACCGCTGTTCTGGTCCGATTAAATGAATTAGAACGCCAACTGCGCACAACCGGTATGCCGGGCGAGGTTTTATTACGCGACTTTGCGTTAAAACTGTGTGCGCGCGCGGCAAAATTAGCAATCAAAAGAAGGAACTGATAAACTATGTTGGCATCTGTGTACGCACCAAAAGATTTTAAAAGACTGCGCGCCGCGGGCGATGTTGTGGCACGCTGTTTTGATTTTATTTCCCCGTATATCAAGGCGGGTATTTCCACCGGTGAAATTGACCGTATGGTTGCACAGTTTCTGAAGGAAAATGGGGCACGGTCATCTGATTTGGGATACCAGGGTTACCCAAAACATATTTGCACATCCGTTAACGATGTTATCGTGCACGGCATCCCAAGCGACGAAGTTATATTGAAGGATGGCGATATTGTTAACGTCGATTTAACGGCCGAGTATAAAGGCTTTCATGGTGACGCATCGCGTATGTTTATGATTGGCAATGTCACCCCCCAGGCACGAAAATTGGTTCAGGTTTGCCAAGACGCATTGAATGCTGCAATTTCAATTTGTGCGCCGGGTGTGCCGTTGTCTGAAATCGGCAAGACAATCGAAGCGGTTGTTAAGCCACATGGATTTTCAATATCGCGCGATTTTGTTGGTCACGGTATCGGCAAGGTAATGCATGACGATCCACAAATTTATCATTTCTATGATAAACGCTGGGACAAGGTTAAAATGGTCCCGGGTTTGGTATTTACAATCGAACCTATGATTAACACGGGGTCGGCAGAATGCAAGATTGATGATGATGGCTGGACTGCACGCACGGTGGATGGTGGACTGTCCGCACAATGGGAACACACAATCGGCATTACCGAAGATGGCGCAATTATTTTCACAGAAAAAATGGTCTGATATTCAATATGCCAAAACCAGACGAACTGTTTCACGCGGGACACCGCGAAAGATTAAAAGAAAAGTTGCTGAAAGGTCAATTGGCTGACTATGAAAAATTGGAACTATTGTTGACCTATGCGATTCCACGTCGTGATGTCAAACCATTGGCACGCAGGTTAATCGACCATTTCCAAGGAATATATTTTGTATTGCGGGCGCCCATCGAAGAATTGGCCAGGGTACCAGGTATTGGCAAAAACACAGCAATTCTTATTAAACTGTTTCATGAACTGGAACTGGTGGCGTATGAGCAACGCGCAATGTCTGGTAATTATTTAATGGACGAAAAATATAGATATGAATTTTGTCGCAGCCTGGTCATCAATGAAACCGTCGAAAAATTCTTTGTATTGTACATGGGCGACAATATGCGGTTGATATACAAAGAAGAACATACCAGCGGTACAATAAATCAAACCGGTGCATATCCACGCGAAATCGCCAAGAAAGCATTGGAACTGAATGCGTTAAGCGTATTGCTGTTGCACAATCATCCTGTATCCGACAACAGTTTTTCATTTGATGACTGTTGTCTGACCGAACATGTTGAACAGGCATTGGCTGCATTAAATATCGCCTTGGTCGACCATTTAGTACTGGCATCTAATGGCGTTATGCATTCATATCGCGCATCACCATGGCTGCACAAGAAATCGTTAAAGTCTTAAATCTGACGGTTCGCCCGCCGACGTTAATGGGGCGTCAGAAAATGGCACTTCGTGAATTGGTACATCTGTGTATATTGCGCCAGAATCATAGATATCGAAATCTTCGTATAAATCAAAATTGTCGCGTGTTTTCAATTTGGAATTGCGCGCGTCCAGCAATCGATTCATTTCCGTTATGGGTACCGTAATCGTGCGACAGCCACGCGCAAACAAATCATCGCCATAGACTATATTCATTATAGGTTTGGCAATTGATAAAACCCCAAAGATAATTATTAAATTGCGCATATTGGTAAAGAAATCATTCTTGGCGCCGCGTATCATTGATATTGCCCATCCGGTCAACAACAATCCCGTCAGTACAAGAATCGCAAACCAGGCATAATGCGCAAAAGTTTCAAAACTGCGCAGGATACAAGACGGATCTTCCATATATACAAAATCAGGGTCCACACGCACGTTGTGAAACCCAGAATTTGTTAGCAATCGAATAATCGTGTCTGCGTTCATATCAGCCCATTATGCGCCCTGCTTTTTCGATGCGGCAGGGGTAAAGAATCCTGGAATCGAAAAGTCTTCGTCGTTGGCGGCGATACCGGCCCAGCCGAACAAATCGCCCACCAGACCACTGTCATCGCGTTTAGCCTTTTTAAATGGCAAGATGTTTTTCAATTTACCAATTTTTCCCGCACCGGTTGCGCGTGGTGCAGCCGGAATTTTGTCCTGGGCGTCAGCAAATTCGGTTGCCAACTGGGCCAATGTTGCATCCGTGTCATCGCCTTCAAAAATATCAGCGGGAACTTCTGCAACTGGGGCTGTCTGGACATCTTCGCGCAGGGGCGCCATGGTTTCCAATAATTCTTCCAGCGTTTTTTCCATCTGGGGTACCGGCGCATCGTCTGTAATCATATCGCCAATTGTTACGGTTTCAACCGCATCGTCCGCCGCGACCACAGGCGCAGATAATTCTGAATCAACATTGATATCAGAAATAATTGCGGTTTCGACAACATCGGCCACGGGTTCTGTGATAACTTCAACGACAGATTCCATAACCGGTTCTGCAACAACTTCTGCGACAGGTTCAACGACAACTTCTGCGACAGGTTCAACAACCGGTTCAATCACCGTTTCAACGACGGGTTCAACCGGCGTTTCCTGGGCAGATAAAATTGATAAAATTGGAATAACTGGTTCAGACGCAGGGGATTCTGGCGTTTCTGGCGTTTCTGGTGTTTCTGGTGTTTCTGGCGCGACATCAACAATTGGTTCTGGGACAATTTCTGCGACGGGCGCATACTGTGTTTCAGCAACAGGTTCAATAACAGACCCAACGACAGGTTCAATCACGGGTTCAATCACAGGTTCAACGATGGGTTCTATTTCTGGTTTGTTTGCCGTTGCAACAACAGGTTCCGCAACTGGTGCGACATCATAAACGCCTGATAACGCATTGTCTGCATCCACCGGAACACCAAATAATATCGTATCCTTGTCCAGACCAAGTGCAGCACGCACAGAATCAAAAGCCGCACGAATTTCAGACATTTCAAACACTTCATTACCGGAAATATAGATTATTTTGGTCTTCATAAATTCATCCCCCACAATATATGGTCGTATTATATCACATTTTAGGGTTGAACGCATATAAAAAATGTCTTAAACTGAAAATATGGCAGATATAAAACAGCAAATTTTTCAAGAACTGAGTCATCTGGAAGAAGCCGCCGCAAAACTGCGCGGAACAGCAATTCACGCAGGCAAGCAGACTGATTTAGAGGTGGCAATATTAACAGAACAAGTGCGCGGTCTGCGTGAAAAGAATGCACGCGCGGTTGATATGATTGATAAATCTGTATCTATACTAAGGAAATTGAAAAAATGAGTGTTGTTTCTATTCCAATTGTAAACAAAAATTACCCGATGGGGTGCGAAGACGGGCAAGAAGCGCGTCTGATTGAACTGGGGAAAATGGTTGATGCGCGCGCACGTCAGATTCTGGACAAGATTGGCCCCCTGCCCGAGAGTTCTTTGTTGGCGACGTTGTGTATTGTTTTGGCGGACGAAGTGCACAACAAACCAGAACCCGCCGCGACCGAGGCCGATCTGAAAGAAATCTTGGCCCGAATACGCGAAATTAAGCACAAGATTGCACAATAAATCCCCCGCCAAATGGCGGGATTTTTATTTAGATATTATTAAACAAGTTTAATGAATATAATAAAAATCCCCCAAACGGGGGATTTTTATTGTTTGTCTGAGTCTTTAAATATATTCTCGACCCATTTCTTCATGTCGTCTGGACTTGGATCTTTAGTAGAATCGCCGTTTACAGACATACATGTGCGAACCTGGGAACGACATGCATTGATAGCAATATTTTGCTTTGCGGTGTTTGTATCATCATAATTGTTTGATGCCAAGCATGATGAAACATCTGTTATGCAATTTTCTGCATAGTCAGAAATCACCTTGTCCTGGGCAACCTTAATCTTGGTCAATGTGCGCTGCAGGTATTCCTTGACAACATTGTTGTCTGGTTTGTATTCACGATTAGACGCGTTCGTACCTTTATATGTATAATCCTGGCACTTGTTCAATACCGACATACACATACCAAAGTTTTTGCCACCTTCGTTATATCCGATTTTGTACAACAAATAGTTTGACATTATGTCAGACGGTTCTTTCTGGGCAGTGGCAACGACTGTGCTATTTATATAATCAGTTAGTGTGCCGTCATTCTGTGTAGCACCCCACGCGTATTTTTCTTCGGAACCATAATACCATGTGCCATACAGTGTATTACTGGCATAATCTGCACTTGGCGCTGGAACCTGCGTGTCACTAACCACATAGCCCGGGGTTGAACCAACAACGATTTCGCCGTCAACAATGTATTTGCCCGTTGGGTCCAGACAGTATTCATAATCTGTACCGCATACATAGTCGTCCTGCATACAGGAATCCAATGCATTCACACAACCGCGTAAATCATATGAATTCTTTTCCTGGGCAACCATAAGGCGTGCGCGTTGCAGAACACTTTTCGCATTACGAACTGTTTGAGTCATTTCCGTATTCGTATCGGTCAAACTGCGTTCATACGCGATACATTGTTTATCAATTTCCAAATCATAAGAATTTGTGATAACAGAAATATCAACACCCTGGGCCGCGCAACTGTTCAAGACAGATGCCTTGCAACGGGATGCCGCCGTTTTGTACAATGTTTCACCGCGCTGGTTGCTGATGGATGACGTGTCCGCAGTTGATGCACCAAACAAGGATGCCAAATCAAAGCCTGTGCTGCTGATACTGAAATCCAACAAGCCAGACAGGTCAAAATTCATGCCAGAATCGGTTGCCGTAGATGCACTGCCAGATTTCACATCAACAATCAGATTTTTGATTCGATCCAGGTCATTTTTCAGACTGGTATTATCTTGGGTTGACTGCATTTTGATTTCAGCCTCGGTCTGGGTGAACAATGTTTCAATTTCATCCGCAGACAGACCAATATATTGAATCTGCTGAGCCACATCTTGTAATGCCTCGGTTGCAGCCTTTAACGCTTCTTCTGTCTTGGCATAGTTTTTGATATTTTTCGAGCAAGAGCAACGTCCCTGGTTATCGTCCAGAACGTTACAGAAATTATCCATACATGATGTGTACTGGGCCTTGCAAAAATCGGTGATTTGCGCCAATTCATCCATAGACTGGGTTGTTTCCGCAACAGTTTCCGTCGCAGTTGTTGAAGAACCAGACAAAGCCGTAATTGTTGGAATGCGTGCACGAACCGCACTTGCACGAGAGCCGACACGACCGGTATATAACGGTGTGTTCACGGTATCTGTTTGAACAATTGATGCGCGTGCCGCAACCGCCGGCTGGGCCGACTGCATTGCGCGACGTGTTGTCGCAATCTGTTGTGTTCCGTTTGTTGCGCTGCGCGCTGCACGCGTCGACACACGCGTTGCAGCATTACGCGACGCCGCGTTCGTTGTAGTACGCGAAGTAACGGCATTTGACGTAGTGCGTGAAGACGCAACAGCACGATTACCCGAGGTACGCGAAGCAACATCCGAAGTTGTCGGAACCGTACGCGATGCATTTCGATTCGTTGTGCGAGGATTTACCGCAGATGGCGCCATTACCGGTACAACAGGTGCCGCAACCGACGCTTCTTCGACCACTTCTTCGGCCGGCGTTTCTTCGTCAGCGTATTCAACCACTTCGTCATAGTAGATGGGCGCAACCTCAGCAAATGCGGGCAACACCAGCAGACCACTAAGCACGGCAATAAATCTTTTCATGATAAATCCTTCCCTTCTATTATGTTTGATTTTATCATACCGGGCTTTTTTTTACAAATGAAAAAATCGAAAAACACGCGTTTTTTTTATTTTATTCCCGACACATGCTTTTGCCAATTCCACGCAGACGCCAACGTTTCTGTCAATGGCACAGTCGCACGCCACCCAAGGACGCGTTCCGCCAAATCTACATTCGCCCATATCGCAGGAACATCGCCCGGTCTGCGCGCAGCAATCTTGTGCGGAACACAAACACCAGTCGCAGCACAAAACGCATTCAACAATTCCATAACAGACGCACCACACCCCGTGCCTATGTTATACACCCTGACCCCGTCCGCACCAGACAGCATATGACGCAATGCCGCAACGTGAGCGCGCGCCAAATCGTTGACATCAATATAGTCGCGCACACAAAAACCATCTGGGGTGTCATAGTCATCGCCAAAAACACTTAAACATTCACGGACACCCGCCGCAGTCTGTGTAATATACGGCATCAAATTATTTGGAACACCGTTTGGCAACTCGCCAATTTCGGCCGAAGAATGTGCACCAATCGGATTAAAATAGCGCAATATCGTTGCATGCATCTGTGGAAACGCGCGAACTGTATCGCGAATAATATTTTCGCCCATAACCTTGGTCTGGCCGTATGGCGATGTAGCGGGCTGTAATGGAGTTTCTTCGGTCACAGGCAACACATCCGGCACACCGTATACCGTCGCCGATGACGAGAACACTATGTTCGGCACAGCAAATTCACGCATCAAATCCAAAACATTTATCAGACCACCCAAATTATTACGATAATACAACAAAGGCTTTTCAACAGATTCACCAACAGCCTTTAACGCGGCGAAATGAATCACCCCCACCGCATCACTGTGCGCGGCAAACGCAGACCGCAGGGCCGACACATCTGTACAATCAACCTTGATAAATTCTGGACGAACGCCCGTTATTCGCGCAACACCGTCCAATGAATCAGTACTGGAATTTGACAGATTATCAAAAACAACTACATCAAAGCCGGCCTCGATTAACGCAACACATGTGTGCGAACCAATATAACCTGCACCGCCTGTGATAATAATTTTTTGCGACATACACAAAACTCCTTTGGACAAATTATACAGCAACTAAAAAACAAGGCAACGGTATTTTTTCCTAATTCATTAAAAATTATAATGAATTTATCTTGCGAGTGTGTTATGCTTGCTTTATAATCTTCAGAAAATCAAGGGAGCGTTTGGATTGTCGATACTGAAAAAAGTTTCAATGTGGATTTTGGCATTACCATTGATGGGATGCACAACCGTACCGACAACAACAAATGACACCCGACTGGACGGATACATCTCAAAGGTCAGCGCAACAGACTTTGACTATAACCCATACGACACACCGATTGCACAATGCTATGCAGACGAATTGGCGGTGCGCGAAGATGCGTCGGGTGCGACACTTATCGAAGACGGGCTGTCCGCGTTCGTGATACGTTCGGCATTTGCACGAATGGCAACAAAAACAATCGATTTGCAGACATATATTTATAGTAATGATTTCACATCCAAAATTCTGATTGCCGAACTGAAAAGTGCCGCCGACCGCGGGGTCAAAGTACGAATTTTACTGGATGACTATGGTACTAAATCAGACATCGTGGATGTGATGCTGTTGAATCAGCACCCGAACATCGAAGTCAAAGTTTTTAACACCGTCGGAAATCGTTCCAGACTTTTGTACTATCCACAATTTCTGACAGACTTTAATCGACTGAATTCGCGCATGCACAACAAACTGTTCATCGTGGACAATATTGCATATATCACAGGCGGGCGAAATGTGGGCAGTAATTATTTCTATCCAGAAACCGCATCAAACTTTTCAGACACAGACGTTTTGTTCATTGGCGATATGACACACTTTGCAACAAACAGTTTTAACGAATACTGGAATCACCACCTGTCTATACCGGCGTCTGTATTCCCCAAGGCAAAATCTAAAAAAGCACTAAAAAAACTGGAAAAATCATTTGTCGAAATCGAACAGCGCGCATCCGAAGACGTTCGCAAATATAATACTATCATCAATATGGCAATTCGCGAATACAAACAAAAGCGATTTGATTTCAGTTGGGGACGTGGAAAATTCTTGGCCGACCCACCCGAAAAGGTGGAAATGAGCATGGCTGAAAAAGAAGCATACCGTGGCGATATTATACGCGCATTGCAACACCTGTGGAACCAAACATCAGATTCCGTGTATCTGTCGGCGGCATACTTTGTGCCAGGACAAGGCGGACTGGAACATATGCTGGGCGAAGAAAAAGCCGGCGTGCATATGACAATCGTAACTAATTCGCTGGCATCAACCAACGCGCCAACCGTTTATGCCAAATGGGAAAAATATAGAAAACAACTGATTGAATCTGGCGCAGATGTATACGAATTTATGGCGTCGGCAGAAAATCTGCGCGGCAAAGAACACGACCGCGAACGCAAACAATCCAGTTTTTCCGTTCTGCACAGCAAGACAATGGTGTTTGATGACAACATTTCTTGGATAGGCAGTTTTAATCTGGACCCACGCAGCGCGTATTACAATACCGAAAATGTTGCAATTTTTGAAAGTCGCGACTTTGCCGACAAACTGCGTAAAATGATAATCCAAGACACTCAGACTTCGTGGCAGGTATCTTTGGACGATAACGGCAAGCCCGTTTGGACAGGCAGTCGCCCAGGCGACACCACACCACGGGTACACAAACACGCCCCAGATACAGGATTACTGCGCAGAATTTGGAAAAATATATGTAATCTGGTCCCTGAAAAATTCGTATAAACAAATTGACAACAAATTATTTTGTGCCATACTGTCAAGTATGACAGATGATGGTGATGCAATTTTAGTACCACAAGACGAACACACGGACAAACGCGGTTTTATTCAACGTTTCCGCGAGGAGTTTATACACCCTTTTCAAAAATCTCGCTTCTTGAATCAATGGACAAACGCACCAATCGAAATACGGTTTCGCCTGACGAATAAATGTAATGAAAATTGTGCACGATGCTTTGAGTGTTCGGGACCAAACAACCCATTAAACACAATACCGGTTGACGACGTGGTATGCTATGCCAATGCGCCAGATGTTAAATTTACAGACATTTTTATGACGGGCGGTGAATGGTCGCTGATATATGACGTACAACCACATTATTTGCGCAGCATTTTTGATAAATTGGATTTATCTAAATCAGACGAATATATAATTCAAACTAATGCACGATGGATTCACGAAACGCATCGCGATGAGATACTGGGCGATATAAAACACATACAATCGAAACTGGGACAAAAAAATCGCATATTAAAACTGGACATGAGCATAGATAGATATCGCAGCGCAAAAAGTATTGATGGCGTTCGCGATACAATTTGCGCCGTGGCAGGTGATTCCGATTTCAAACACACCAAGATTCGCATTATGTCATGCGCATTGGATGCACAGATGACAAACGAACGTGTTTTAATTCCAGAATATTTTGATGCGCGCGGAATAAAACTGAAATTCGAGCCACGTTCATGGTTCAACATGTATTTTCAAGTTTGCCACGCAAACGATACACGCATTGTAATTCACGAAGAAGACCCAACAATGCGAATTGGACGCGCAAAACAAAATGGATTCGGTTATAAAATCTATGACCCACAATTACAATGTGGCGGTCTGCAAAGCAACAATACAAGAATGGAACTGTCGTTGCGCGAAGACGGAATGATTAAATGGCACAACTGGTACGACTGGGACATTATGGTGCCATACAAAGACGCAAACAAACAAAATAAACCAATTCAACAAATTCATGATGAACTGGTTCAGATGGCATGGCGCAAATTGTTGCGACACAATATCAAAAATACTGCGCTGAATTTGATTCCGATTTATGGCCCAATTCGAAAACTGTATATTTACAGACAAATCAAAAAATCATACGAAGATAACCAAAAACAGTTCCAATTCCACGCACAACCTGTCAAACAATTCTAATGATGTGAAGCGACGTGCAATAATAAACTGATAATAAACAACACCGTTATAACACCAACAACAATTTTCTGGGTGCGATGCGATTTATCCCCACCACAATGCGCGCACGCACATCGACAATCGCGCAAGACTAAATACCACGACAGCACCAACATAGCGCCGGAAAACACAAACAACCATGGTTCTAGCCAATGTGGTAAAATATGAAAATGCGCCGCGTCCGGTGCAATCAACCCAACAACCGCCAACAACATCGGCAGTCCACAACAAAAAACGTGTGGTAATATAGTCGCAACAATTCCAATTTTAACCGCTTTGTCTTTCATGTGTATTCCCATTTGATATTGCCGTATTATATATTTTTTTGAACACATATCAACCAATAAAACGTTGACAATTTTCCCATCCGTGCTATAAACCATGCATGACAAAAATATCAAGTGCAGATGTATTTTCTTCGTACGCGTTTCAGGACGGCGACTCGGTTTATTTATTCACAAACGAAAACATACACGGCACATTAAAAACCGCAGGCGATTTATCAGGCAAGAAAATTCTGACGGTTGGCGCATCGGGCGATCAAGTGTTTGAATCATACCTGATGGGCGCAGGCGACGTTCATACATTCGACATAAATTCAAATCAAAAAAATGTTATCGAATTAAAAAATCACATGATACGCGGCTTGTCATATGAAAATTTTATGGACTTCTTTTTTAGCGCAGGTAATTTCTTTAATCAAAATATACTGGCACCGATAAGCCCCTTTTTTTCGGACGACCTGCGAAATTTTCTGAAACAATGTTCACGCAAAGACGCATGTAAAAACTTTAAATATCGCGCAGCCTATACCCGCGAATACGATATAAATAAATTGCAATACATTTCAAATGAAAACAACTTTAATGCCGTTCGCGACAAACTGCCGGAACAAATACCGTTCAAGCATTGCGACATTTCAACAGCATACAAAGCAATGCAATATTGCGTACAACATTACGGTTCAAATTATTTGAACCAAAAAACAGATTTTACAAACGTTCCGCCACTTTATGCGAATTTCACAGAAAAATATGATTTGATATTACTGTCTAATATTTTTAACTATTTATATCTTGATTCGATTTACACAGAAGAAAAATTCTTAAAAATGCACCGCAATGTTTTGGCGCCACTGATTGCAAACAACACAACAGAAAACGGACGCGTATATTTTCATTATATCTGGGACGGACACACAGGCGCATGGATGAATTTTCTGGATTACTTTCAGAAAAAAAATTCAATACCAACAGAAATTGTCGCACGAACAGTCGAAGCCGCATACAAGGATTCTTTGTATGATGTAGTTTTGTATGCCGCGCGCCGACAGAAGTAAAAAAAATTGGATAGACTGGCGTGCCGGCCGGGTTGTAAATTCCCATTTGTGGCGCGTCGCCACAATGGGCCCCTTTCACTACGTAGGACTCGAACTTCGTTAAAAACTCGTTCTCGTCAACTGGCGTTCCGAACCTGACGCAACTGCGTTGCTGAGACGGTTCTCGCCCTGCGTGGACTGGCGTCCCCAGCAGGGCTCGAACCTGCATCTAATTCTTAGGAGGAATTTGTTCTATCCTGTTGAACTATGGGGACAATGAATGTTGCTATTTTATTCACAACAAAATAATATTGCAAGCATGCTTTTGCAAATGTATAATGCGTTGATGATTATTTCAATACTAATACAGATAAAAAACAAGGCAGAGGTAGAAAAATGGCAACAATAACAAGAAGTGATTTTGCAAACAGATTACGCGAACGTTTTGGTTTAACAACCGCAGATGCGTATAAAATGATTGATATTGTGTTCGATGAAATCCGTGACGCATTGGTCAATGGCGAAGAAGTAAAATTTGCCGGATTTGGCAGTTTTAAAATCTTGGAAAAAAACGCTCGTATGGGTCGCAACCCAAAGACAGGTGAAAGCGCAATTATTTCTGCACGCCGCGTCGCAACATTCCGTCCAAGCAATGAATTTCGCGATCGTGTCGCAAATAAAAATTAAAATTCAAAAATTAAAAATCCCGCCAATTGGCGGGATTTTTATTTGTATTTAATTCAACAGAATTATTCTGCATCTGCCGCGGCTTCAACAGTTTCTTCTGCTGCAACTTCTGTTGCAACCTCTGCTGCTGGTGCTTCTTCGGCAACTTCTTCTTCGACCTTTTTAGTGCCGAATGTCAAAGATTTACCTGCAACCAATGCGTTGATTTCGTCCTGAGTCTGAGCAACATAGATTTTAACAGGAACGATAACATCTGGGTGCAAAGCAATTTTTGTATCGAATGCGCCAACAGATTTAATTGGGGCACCCAACATAACCTGAGCGGATTCAACAGATACATTTGCAACTTCTTTCAACATACGCGCAATGTCGCGTGTTGATACAGAACCGTACAACTGACCTGTGTCACCAGCCTGGCGAATCATGTGCAGTTTTGCGTTCTTGACCGCGTCAATGTTTGCTTCTGCATTCTTTTTCACCGCTTCTTGGCGTGCCGTCAATTCAGCCTTTTTCGCTTCGAACAAGGCAACGTTTTCACGCGTGAAACGCATTGCTTTGCCGTTTGGCAACAGATAGTTGCGTGCATAACCTGTTTTAACTTCGACTGCGTCGCCGATGTTACCCAACTTGGTGATTTTTTCTGTCAAAATAACTTTCATTTTATCTGTCCTTATATTCTATAAGTTAGGGATTAACCCAAATTGTTACGAACGAATGGCATCAAGCCCAAATGACGTGCACGCTTGATGGCAGTTGCCAATGCGCGCTGATCTTTCTGGGAAACACCGCTGATACGGGATGGCACAATCTTACCACGTTCTGTGATATAGTGTGACAATGTCTTGATGTCTTTGTAATCGATAACCTTGCCCTTTAATGGGTTTGATTTTTTACGATAAATTGCTGCACGAACTGCCATTATTCTGCCTCCTCGGTATTCTTTTTCATCATGATAGAAGGTGTAGATGACAATTCATCAACACGAACGTTCAAGAAACGGATAACGTCTTCGTCAATGCGAGAACGACGTTCCAATTCTGTAATTTGCGCACCAGGCAATTCAATGTTTAACATAACATAGTGTGCCTTGCGATTTTTGCGGATGATATATGCCAAATTTTTCAAGCCCCAGAATTCTGTAGACTTAACATCACCACCCAGTTCTTTGATGATTTCTGTGAATTTAGCCGCTTTTTCTTTAACCTGCGGTTCGGTCAGGTCCTGGCGGAAAACCAAGACGCTTTCATAGTAAGCCATTTTATTTCCTTTGGTCTTAAGTCAGCCGACGACCCCATGCCGTCAGCAGGAACGTGCCTTATTATGGCAATTTATAAACAAAAATCAAGTGTTTTTTATTTGCCAAACTTGCCACTGCGCGGGAAACCGACCGGAACGGTGCGACCCTGGGATGCACGCTTGCCACGCCATGGCGTCCAATCTTCCAATTTCGTGGTGCCACGACCCGTTGTCCAGCCAAATCCGTTCGCCGCGTCAAAGAACATAACATCCAGAACATATGTGCGTTCGGCATTGTATTTTTGTAAAATCACACCCTTGCCGCGGGACATTTGTGGTATTTCATCGGTTGCAAATATCAACAGTTTATCATTCGAGCCAGACATAGCCACACTGTCACCCGATACATGTACGCACATGTGCGCAGGATTTTTTGGCTCAACATTCATAACCTGTTTGCCGTTTCGGGTTTGTGCAACACAGGCGTCGCCCGATACGATAAACCCATTACCATGACGCGAGACCAACAAGTACTTGGCATTAACATCCAGCACAAATGCGTGTACGATATCTTCGTCGGCGGCGATATCTGCCATCATGCGAACAGATTCACCGAAACCGCGCGCAGACGGCAATTCATTCGCGGACAATGTAAACATTTTGCCAGACGAACCAAATATATTGATTTTATCAATTGACTGGGCATGGAATGCGGTTTGCAGTTCGTCACCTTCTTTGAATTTCAAATCCAACGCATTCAAATCCAGATGTCCCTTGGCCGCACGAATCCAGCCCATTGTGGACAAGATGATTGTAAGAGGTTCTTTTTCTATAAATTCGTCCGCGTTGACAACAATTTCTTCGGTTTGTTCCGCCCATGTTGTACGGCGACGCCCCAGTTTCGTTTTTTTGTCATAGGTCTTTTTAATGTCGTTGAACCACGCCTTTAACTGTTCGTTTTGCGCATCATCACTGGCCAATAATGCCTGCAACTGTTCCTGTTCTGCGCGCAAGGCAGCATCTTCGCGCTTAATCTCCATTTCCTCTAATTTACGCAAAGAACGCAGACGGGTGTTTAATATCGCCTCGACCTGGATATCGGTCAGGTTAAATTCTGCGATTAACACAGCCTTGGCATCGTCTTCGTTGCGAATAATTTCGATAACGCGATCCAGGTTCAGATACACAACCAGCAAACCGCCCAAAATTTCCAAACGACGCGCAATATTATTCAAACGCCATTTTGTGCGACGCTGTAAAACTAATTTCTGGTGCGCGATAAATTCACGCAGTACATCACCAATCGGCATAACACGCGGTGCACCATGTGAATCAATCACGTTAAAGTTCATATTGAAACGATATTCCAAATCCGTTAACGCAAACAGGTGCGCCATCATTTTATCCGCCGGAATATTACGCGTTTTCGGCGTTATAACAATACGGACATCCGTCGTAGATTCATCAACGATATCGTCAACCAATGGCAATTTCTTGGAATCAATTAAGGTCGCAATCTGTTCCACCAATTTCGTTTTCACAATACCGTACGGGATTTCGGAAATCACAACCTGCCAGCCACCGCGTTCCAGGTTTTCAATTTCCCAACGTGCGCGAACACGGAATGCGCCGCGACCAGTATCATAATTCTTTACAATGGTTTCAAAACTGTCAATCAATACGCCACCGGTCGGGAAATCTGGCCCAACCATTTTTTTCATAATCTGGGCGGTCGTCGCGTCTGGTTTATCAACGACCAGATTTAAGGCATCGCAAACCTCAGCCACGTTGTGGGTCGGGATGTTTGTTGCCATACCAACCGCAATACCCATACCGCCGTTTGCCAACAAATTCGGGAACGCGCCCGGCATTACAACAGGTTCCATTGTCGTGCCGTCAAAGTTTGGCATCATATCAACACTGTCTTCGTCCAGACCCTCCATAATCAACATGGCGGCTTCGGTCATTTTAGATTCTGTGTATCGATACGCCGCCTGGGGGTCACCGTCGATATTACCAAAGTTACCCTGGCCATCAATCAATGGATAGCGTACGGAAAAGTCCTGGGCCAGGCGAACCATCGCATCATACACGGACGAATCCCCGTGTGGGTGATAATGACCCAACACGTCACCAACAACCGTCGCGCATTTGCGAAACGCGGCGTTGGGCGCTAATTTCTGGCGCAACATGGAATATAAAATACGGCGATGTACAGGCTTTAACCCGTCGCGAACGTCCGGCAAGGCACGCGATACAATCGTGCTGACCGCGTATGACAGATAGCGTTCAGACAACGCGTCTGACAACTGTTGTGAATCAATGTTTTCAATAATTTCTTTTCCCATAGCACAGGAAATTTAAAACATTTCAAAAAAAATAACAACACAAAAATTCCCCCAATTTGGGGGAAGTGCTACATAGTCTTTTGATTTAATTTCAAATCCAGCATCGCATTTTTCGCCAATTCAATCTGGGGTGCGGGTATGCCAGATGTTAAAGTGGTCGCAATCGGCAGATCCATATACATATCAGAACGATTAAAATAGCGATCGCGCGCCATGCGCACCAATGTCGTGCGTGGATATGAACGCAACATAAATGCCGGCGTTTTATCATTCGATAAAAACGAAATCAAATCGGCAGAATCCATGGATTCAATGCGCTTTAATTCATTTGAATATTCTGCGCGGGCGATTTTGCGCGTATCGGCAGCAAAAACATTTGACGCATCATATGTCTTGAACAAATCACCAATATTTTCACGATTATGCCCGACATAGATATGACGACCCGTGGAATCGGCAACAAATTTACCCTGTTCAACCCGGCCACGCCCCAGGTACATAATCGCATGGAATTTACTGCGACTGCCGCGATAGCGGGGAACAATCAAAATAGAACCAGCATCCAGTCCGTCCGCACTGAAATTACGTTCGGCAAATTTCTTGGCATATTCAGAACGAACAGAATCAGATGTTTCGGCCGTCACACGATTACGCACCAGATATTTATCCAACGCCGCATTGTACGCTGTGTCTGATTCATACATAACACCATTGTGGATACAGTCCGCAAATTCGGGCGTATTATATTTTTTTCCCATATGATACTTGAAACCATCACACGATGTATGGCCACCGTGGGGGATAATTGTCAATGTATCACCCATTTCCGTCAAGGCGCGCGTCAGATGCGTATATTGCCCATAAACACAATGCATACCCACCGGCGCACCCGGCAATTCAGCGCGCACCGCGGCACGATAACCATTGCGCCCCATCAATGGATGTAATTTTTCCTGGGCGCGCAACATGTTGGACACATATACATCGCGCAGACTGTCGGCCTTGTCATCTAAGTACATTTCGTTGACTTTGTATTCCATCGATGCGTTATACAGCACCGTTCGCGCATATAACCCGGCCGGCAATTCCCCCAGCGCGCAATCAGAATCACGTTCATTTTGGGCGGTTGTCATACCCGGCCCCAGCATCAACGCCACGCCCGACAGAATATACGGCAAAGTCCATTTCCACTTCATCTTTGTCACCCTTTGGCAATCAAACAGACACAATAAACACAGATGTGTTTAACCATGTCAAATTGTTAATATTCGTTTTCTATTTTGATTGGTTCGTCACATACAAAAAAATTGCGACGTACATTCAGACAAAGAATAAAACCAATGCCCCGACTTGCCATAACATCATAAGAACCGGCAGCCCGCCCCGTTTCCAGGGAACCAAAGTTTGTATATACAATATATGTAAATATATACCGTTTGTCAAGTCTAGTTTTGTTATTTTTTTAAAAAAAAATCCCCCAGGACGGGGGATTTTGAACAAAGTCTAGATTTATTTTTTCCAGAACGCAAAACCACGACGAGACGATTTTTCTTCACGCTGTTTGCGATCTTCGACCGCACGTCTGCGTTCGGCACGACGTTCCTGGAAACGACGCGCTGATTCTTCGTCACGCTGGACAACCGCAATTGTTGTCGCGGATAATTTACCATTGCGAACTTCTTCTTCGAATTCGACAATGTCGTTTTCATTCAAAAATCTGATGCCTGCGGCCTTTAATGAACTGGAATGAACAAATACATCATCTGTGTTGCCGTCTGCGTTTGGGGTGTCAGGACTGATAAACCCAAAACACTTTTTACCGTTATACCATTTTACTTTTCCTTGACGCATAATCCTATCCTTTCCTTATGCTGTTATGGTTCTGCGAAGCACGTTCAGAACCTGATATAATTTTGACAGTTTTGAACATCGAAAGCAAGGGGAATAAAAATGCCCGCAAAACCTGCGGGCATTTGGCTTATTTTTTGTAGTAACGCTGGACTTCGGTCATAACAAAGTTAAATAACTTGCCCGCCTGGGTGTCTGATGGCACTGCCCAATCGCGCTGCATATATGGCATAGCCGCAATCAAGACAAAGCGCGCCATAAAATGGAAAATACGCGATTCTTGGTGCTTGGACAATTTTGCCGGCGCGCTCTGAACATGAAAAACTTCGTTTTCAATTGCGTCGTCTAACTTCTCGTTAATATTATCCAGAATCTTTTGCGGATAGTACAGGCGACATTCCTTGGGGAAGCCTTCGAACATCGATACATCGTTGTTGCGCGAATATAAAATGTTCCAGCCAACACGGTCGAACAAATCCGACAGACAGTCACAAATCATAAGGTTGTATGTCTTGACGCCGTTTTCCATGTATGTTGCAAGGCGCGCTTCCATATTATCAGATTTGGCGCACTTCTTTTTACGCGCCGCTTCGTAGACATCGTGCGTCTTGCTTTCGAATTCAAAGAATGTACGAACCTGGCATATAATTTCCATTGGAATTATGTTTTCTGCATTTGGGCCGATGTTCAAAATAATCTTGGCATCGCGATAGTTGCGTGGATTTTTCATATTATAAAACGTGTCGCGAACCGCCAAAATGCGATCTGGCATCATTTCATACAGGCGTTCAATAAACGTACGCGCCTGGGGGATTAAATCAAACAGACATTTAACACGCCACACATCTTGCAGTCTTTTGCGTGGCGGCGCAATTTTATCAATCGCACGAACCAAATCCACCGCAATTTTTTCATGACCACGCCCGATTATGGACAACACGGTTTCAGATGCCGCACTAATGTATTTTTCAGAAAATTTTTGACGGATTTTTTCCGCAATCGCACGCGCCGACGCATCACGTTCATGCGACGCCAATACATGATACGCAGCATCCGCCACATCGTTGACATAATCTGTGTAATATTTGCCAGTAATCTTGTCCAGGGCACGATTAATATTCTTTTGCGCGCCAACAATAACCGTCACAATCGAAGACACCGCCAGGTCAACACGCTGGCCCACGGCACTGGTAAAAAACTGGTTACGCATAGGGTCGGCGTCCAGACGGTGATTTACCACATATGGCGATAACGGGTTAATGTCCGATATGCGAATTGGGGCATCAACCGCACTGTTGGTTTCATAGTCGTATTTCATAACCGCGGCCTTGGGCGCGCCAAAGCATTTGCCCAAAACATAGAACACTTCGCGAAACCAGTGCATACTGTTTGAATACAGCCCCTTTAGGTATTCGCCTGCTTCGTCATTTATGCGACCGTCGGCAATTGCACGATTTATTATTTCTTGGTTTTTCCGGTCGTTGTCGGTGGCAATATCTTGCGCCCAACTGTCCGACCCAATATAAGACATTTTATCCCCCGTGTGTTTACTTCATTATTGGGAACAAGATTACGTCGCGCAGAGTTGGCTGGTCGAAAATAATGCTGGCCAAACGATCTACGCCAACGCCAACACCGGAAATCGGTGGGAAACCATGTTCCATTGCGCGGACAAAGTCATTGTCGGGGTTAAAGGCTTCTTCGTCGCCGTCGGCGATATTGCGCGCCTGTTCTTCGAATGCGGCCAACTGCTGAATTGGGTTGACTAATTCTGAATACCCCTTGCAGATTTCGGCACCACAGACCAACAATTGGTACATATCAATGCGGCGTTCGTCGTCGTCATTACGACGCGCCAATGGCACCATGTATGCAGGATAATTATACAAGAATGTCGGATTTACAATGTCGCCACGGATTTTACGCTTGTACACATAGTCAACCAGGGTTGGGATTGACTTTAAATCTTCCAATTCCGACATCGGGAACATGCCAGCATCAACCAGTTTTTGACGCAAGGCATCAACATCGTCAAAGTCCAAAATGTTGCAGCCAAAGAATTCGTTCATCTTGGCAGTATAGTCAATCATTTCATAGGACGAGAAATCCAGTTTTGTACCCTGATATTCAATCTGCAATGTACCACGGCACTTCATCAACAATTCCTGGATTAAGTCCCATGTAAATTTGATATTGTCATTAAAGTCCCAATACGCCGCGTACCATTCAACCATGGAAAATTCCTGCAGGTGCATGGCATCCATACCTTCGTTGCGGAAGTCTTTTGCCACTTCGTACACACGGTCAAAACCGGCACCGATTGCCTGCTTTAAGAATAATTCCGGCGAAATACGCAATTGAAAATCTGCATCCAACGCATTGTGATGTGTTGTAAACGGACGTGCCGCCGCACCCGACGCAATATTCTGCATAATTGGCGTTTCAATTTCCAAGAAACCGCGCGCATTCATAAAATCACGCCAGTATTGCATCATCTTGAAACGACCCAACAGCGCGTTGCGCGATTCTGGATTTGAAATAATGTCCAGATAGCGCTGACGATAGCGGGTTTCCATATCAGTCAAACCATGATATTTTTCTGGTAATGGACGCAGGGCCTTGGACAGAATTTCGTACGCCGACACACGCACAGTCAATTCACCAGCAGTCGTGTGATACAACTCACCAGTAATGCCAACAAAATCACCCAAGTCAACGTTAGCCTTCATAAATTTGTAGTTTTCTTCCCCTAATTCTTCGCGGGACATAGAAAACTGAATCTCGCCATTAATGTCATAGATACGACCAAACATCAATTTACCCAGCCAACGCAATGCAGTCACACGCCCAGCCAGACGTACAGGCGTACCATCTGCCAATTCACGGGCATTTTCAATTGTGTGAGTACGGTCAAATTTAGCCTTCCAAACAACACCGTCGCGTGCGCGAATATTTTCTGCCTTTTGCAGGCGCGCCTGAAGTTCGTTAGTTGAAATTGGTGTGTTTGTTGTGTTTTCTGACATTTTTGTTTTCCTTTGTATTTATGTCGGTATAAAAAAACGGGCACCTAAAAAGTGCGCCCGCAGTTTTGTTTCTGTTGGTCGCACGTTATCAATTAAAACGTTTAATAAACAATTTCATATTCTGTGCACCCTGTTATTTTTGTTTGCCCACAGATTATATATTTGTTTCACAAAAAGTAAAGTAAAAAAACACCGATGGCAATTACTTGCCACCGGCGGCTCCCTTCCTTCTGGATTACCAGAAACTGTGTGTCCTGATGCGCAATACCATGTCGCTGTATTATGCAGCCATTGCAACACCAGACGTTAATGCACCGTCCGTTGCGTCCATTGTTCTTTTCGCTTCGGCAAAAACCATTTCTTTGACGCGCAGCGCCAATGTTTTTGTATCCATGCTTTCTGCTGCGGTATCAAAATTATCTGTACGAATCTGTAATGATACATAAGCACCAACCAAGGACGCACGGGGCAAATCCTCAATCGAACGAGGTGCATTGTTATGACCAATTTTCAATTCATCAGCCAATGAAATAATCTGTCTGTCTTCGTTAACCCAAACTGTTGTTGTCAGGACCTGATTCAATGCA
The DNA here is from genome assembly GCA_046882065.1 of Alphaproteobacteria bacterium. Classification (GTDB taxonomy): domain Bacteria; phylum Pseudomonadota; class Alphaproteobacteria; order Rs-D84; family Rs-D84; genus Enterousia. Next base: position 62,587 of record JBKSMY010000006.1, read on the forward strand.
ATCATAATTTCTTTAATATTCTTTGGCATGCGCTTTCCCCTCCTTCCTGGGCGAATGTTGAAAAATATCTCTATTTTTGTGTAAATACGTCGGTATTTACAAATCACAGAAATAATCTTTTGTTTGTTATCTTGTTTTTCCCAAAAAACCGCCAAATCCGCTGATTTCCTGGGGTTTTATTTCTTTTTCCCTTGTCTATACAAACATCTTAGAACAAAAACGAATCGGAGGTCAAGCACAAAATATAATTATTTTCATTTTATTTTAATTTTTTTAATTTTTAATAGCCAAACCATAAAATACCATAAAAAAACCATAAATTGTCATTGACAACCATAAATTCCCGTGCTACATTCATCGTGAAGCAGGAAAGAAAAACCGGGGAAAAGGCCCTAAAATAAGAAGTTCATAAAATGTCATTGTTTCTCTCATCTTATGAAAATCGTTTGGATACCAAGGGACGCGTTTCGGTACCGGCCTCTTTCCGTGCTTCGGTTGCAAATGAAAAATTCGCTGGCGTTGTATTGTTTCGTTCCTTTACACACAATTGTATCGAAGGTATGACGATGTCCCGCATGGAACAGATGGCCGCCGCAACTGATAAAATGGGCGTATTCGACAGCGAACTGGACGATTTAACGGCAATGTTGTTCGCAGACGCACGCGAATTAGCGTTTGACGTGACCGGACGTATCGTAATACCAGCAGACATGTTAAAACACGCTGGCATTACTGGCACCGCAATATTCGTTGGACGTGGGAACAGTTTCCAAATATGGAACCCAGACGCATTCCGTGCCGCCCAGGAACAAGCATTAAAAAATCTGCGCAACGCACGACCAAATCTGAAAATCGGCGAATAAAAAAATTACAGTTTCCTTTCTTGAAAACAAAAAATCCCGCGTTTGCGGGATTTTTTTATTCTTCGGCTTTAATCGTGGCACGAACATCAGATAATGCACGGGCGCGTTCCTCAATCAATCCATTCAGATTGGCAGTCGTTAAATCGGCCGCATACTTGATAGAATTCGCAAATGCCAACGCATCGCTGTTACCATGGGTTTTTACCGCAAACCCACGCAACCCCAAGAATGTTGCCCCTGCATATGAACGCGGGTCAATTTTGTTCTTTAAACGTTTGAAAACATGCACCAAGAAGAAGGCACCTATCATCGCAAAAACAGATTTCTTGAAGTTTTCGACGATAACGCGCTTAATCAATTTTGCTGTTCCTTCGACCGTCTTCAATACGATATTTCCGGTAAACCCATCAGTCACAACAACCTGGACACGACCTGTGCTGATGTCATTACCTTCGACAAAGCCAATGTATTCGTATGGCAATTTATCTTTGTATTCGGTCAAAACTTTGTTCAAATGAATCAAGGTTTCGTTACCCTTGGTTTCTTCGGATCCAATATTCAAAATACCCAATTTTGGTTTTGGCATTTTGCCGACAACCTCGGCATAGACGCTGCCCAGGATGGCAAAGTCAAATAAAATCGCCTCGTCACAATGGACATTAGCCCCCAGGTCCAAAACAACCACACGGCTGTCCCCAGTACCAGATGGCAACATCGTTGTAATCGCAGGACGCGCAATACCATCAATCGTCTTTAATGCCAATTTCGATAACGACATCAAAATCCCAGTATTGCCCGCGCTGATGACCGCAGCAGATTTACCTTCGCGCACATCCTTAATCGCCATGTACATGGATGTGTCCTGGGCATGACGCAGAACATCCATAACCTTGTCCGTGCCCCTAATCACATTGGGGGCGTGAATCAATTCACAATTGCGCGCAACGCGTGGATATTTACCCAACAGTTTACGCAATTTCTTTTCATCGCCAAAAACACGGAAAAATACATGATTTTCACCATGTTGATACAGGTACTGATTCATACCACCCAGAACCGCATTTGGTCCTTTGTCACCACCCATGGCATCAATTGAGATTATTTTTTTATCTTCTGACATAGTCTATAAAAAAGCAGAAAAGGCACAACATTGCGCCCTGCCCTTTCTGCCATTATCCATTTGTTGGTTAAATTATTTTGCACCACATGCAGGACAAACGTGATGTGGACGTTTCTTTTCGCCACATGTTTTGCATACACCGCATGGCATTACAGACAATGCATCGTGTGAACGGCGCTGTGCACTGCGTGCTTTACTTGTTTTACTTTTTGGCGTTGCCATTTTACTATCCTTTTTATTTATAACTGTCCTATTTTATTCAAATCATTACGATTTGCAAGGAAAACTTTACGTTGCCCGGGGAAATGTCCCCGAACAACGATTTTTTTCATTAGATGTCCAACAACTGTTGCTGACCATTGCCTTCGCGCGCCAGTTTTTCTGCACGCTGTTCTTCTTTGGCAATTTCGCGTACGCGACGGACATATGCACCAGTTCCAATTGGAATCAGACGACCAACAATCAAGTTTTCGTTGATACCAACCAATTTATCAGTCGAACCAGAGATAGCCGCATCCACCAGAACCTTGGTCGTCTGTTGGAACGACGCGTTCGAAATAAATGAACGTGATGTCAATGACGCACGGGTCAAACCAACCAAGACCTGAGAGGCTTCGGCCAGACGACCATTGTCGCGTGCAACACGCGCGTTTTCTTCTTCGAAATCAACACGGTCAACAACCTGGCCCATCAGGAAGCCTGTGTCACCTGGATTTGTGATTTCAACACGACGTGTCATTTCACGAATCAAAATTTCAATGTGCTTGTCATTGATCGACACACCCTGCAAGCGATAAACCTGCTGAATCTGGTCAACCATAAATGTTGCCAGGGCTTTCTGACCCAAGATACGCAGAATGTCCTGAGGCACCGGATCACCATCGACCAGTTTTTCCGCTTTTTTCACGGTGTCGCCCGTGCGTACCAACAGGTTTGTACCCTTTGGCACCGCATATTCGACAGGTGCGCTGCCGTCTGTTGGTTCGATGCGGATGATGATTTTTGATTTTGCATCTTCCAATTCAACTGTACCGTCGATTTCAGCCAACAACGCTGGGTTTGTTGGACGACGAACTTCCAGCAATTCGTTAACGCGTGGCAGACCGCCCGTAATGTCACCTGTACGTTTTGCCTGAACAGGGATACGCGCGATAATGTCGCCCGCGCGAACTGTATCGCCGTTCGCAACGTTCAGAGTTGAGTATACTGGCAACAGGTATTCCGCAATCTTTTTGCCACCCAGAGAGATTACTTCGCCCTTAGCGTCAACCAATGTGATTGCAGGTTTTAATGCCTTTTTCGTGTTTGTCTTCCAGTTAATAACCTTGCGAGAAACGATACCAGTCATGGAATCGACTTCTTCCTGGAAGGATACGTTTTCAACCAAATCACAGAAGTTTACTGTACCATCTGTTTCAGCGATGATTGTGTTGGAATATGGATCCCATTCTGCAACCTTGGCACCCTTTTCAACTGCGTCACCGTCGTTCACAATCAACATAGCCGCATATGGCAGGGACTGGCTGAACAATTCTTTGCCATTGTCATCCACAACCGCAAGTTTACCATTGCGCGACAGAACAACAACACGACCTGCGCTGTTCTTAATTGTGTTAACGTCAATCAGTTTAATGCGACCCGCAACAGGAACTTCGATAAAGTGGCTGTCTGCACCACCGGCCGCAATACCACCAATGTGGAAGGTACGCAACGTCAACTGGGTACCTGGTTCACCAATGGACTGACCCGCGATAACACCAACCGCTTCGCCAACGTGTACCAGCGCATTACGCGACAAGTCCATACCATAACATTTCGCACACAGACCGTCGCTGCAACATGTCAGAACGCTGCGAACGCGTACAGATGGCAAGCCAGATTCGTTAATCTTTTTCGCTGCTGCCTTGGTAATCAGTTCGCCCTGAGGCACGATGATTTCATTGTTGTTAGATGGGTCTTTGATGTCTTCGGCCGCTGTGCGTCCCAAAACAACGTCGCCCAATGGAACAGACAATGTTGAACCAGTATAAACAGGTTTGGCTTCAATCGATTCCGTTGTGCCACAGTCGTGTTCTGTGATAACTGTATTCTGGGCCAATTCAACCAAACGACGTGTCAAATAACCTGCGTCAGCCGTTTTCAAAGCCGTGTCCGACATACCCTTACGCGCACCGTGGGTGGATGTAAAGTATTCAGACATGGTCAGACCTTCTTTAAAGTTCGAAATAATTGGAACTTCGATAATCGAACCGTCTGGTTTCTGCATCATACCACGCATACCTGCCAACTGCTGAATCTGACGTTTGGAACCACGGGCACCAGACAACGCCATCATGTATACAGAATTCCAATTGTCACCAGTTGACTTACCCAATGCTGCGTACGCCATGTCACCCAGTTTATCGGTTGTTTTCTGCCACAAGTCAATCAGTTTATTGTGACGTTCACCACCAGACAACAAACCGTTCTGGTATTGATCTTCGATTTCTTCGGCTGCCTTTTCAGACTGGGCAATGATGTCTTTCTTTTCATCTGGAATAACGATGTCGTCATAACCAATGGAAATACCACTGCGTGCCGCCTGTTCAAAGCCTGTGTTCTTTAATGCGTCGGCCAACAGAATCGTTTCTTTGTCACCGCAACGTTCATATGTTGTTGCCAACAAAGCCTTGATTTCTTTTACCGGCATAACTTTGTTCACCAGGTCAAATGGCATATTGTCGCACTTTGGCAACAATTCACCCAAAATCATACGACCCGCTGTTGTTTTGTATGTTTTGCCGTTGATACGCGCAACGATTGGTGTGTGCAATGTAATTGTCTTGTTTTCCAACGCCAATTTCACTTCGTCCATGTTCGCAAAACGTGGTGATTTTTCGGTGTGTTCGCCGTTAATCAGCGAAATGTAGTACACACCCAAAACCATGTCTTGGGATGGAACAATCATTGGTTCACCATTCGCAGGTGACAGAACGTTGTTTGATGACAGCATCAATGTGCGTGCTTCTAATTGTGCCTCTAATGAAATTGGAACGTGAACAGACATCTGGTCACCGTCAAAGTCAGCGTTAAAGCCCTTACATACCAATGGATGCAGACGGATTGCCTTGCCTTCAATCAATACTGGTTCAAATGCCAACAACGACAAACGGTGCAAGGTTGGTGCACGGTTCAACAATACTGGATGTTCGTGGATAACCTTTTCCAGGATTTCCCATACGATATCTTCGCCGTTTTCAACCATTTTGCGTGCAGTCTTTAATGTGTTTGCATAATCACCCGCCAACAGACGCGCATAAACGAATGGTTTGAACAATTCCAATGCCATCGTTTTTGGCAAACCGACCTGGTGCAATTTCAGGCTTGGACCAGATACGATAACCGAACGGCCGGAATAGTCTACACGTTTACCCAACATGTTCATACGGAAACGACCTGATTTACCGCGCAGAGAATCAGACAATGATTTCAGTGGACGACGGTTCTGGGACACCATTGGACGTGCCTTGTGCCCGTTGTCGAACAGGGAATCAACCGCTTCTTGCAACATGCGTTTTTCATTGCGGATAATGATATCCGGTGCGTGCATTTCCATAAAGCGTTTCAAACGATTGTTACGGATGATAACGCGACGATACAAATCGTTCAGGTCAGATGCCGCGACATGACCCGCATCCAATGTAACCAATGGACGCATATCTGGTGGGATAACCGGAATAATGTCAGGCATCATCCATGCTGGTTCTGTTTTAGAATCCAAAAATGCTTCGACCAGTTTCAACTGTTTAATCAGGGCCTTGCGTTTGGCTTCGGATTTTGTATCCGCCAATTCTGCGCGCAGACGTGTGCGTTCATCGCCCATGTCCAAGCCCGCGATAATTTCACGCACGCCTTCGGCACCAATACCAACGCGGAATGCGTCTGCGCCGAATTCTTCAACGGCAGCCTGGTATTCATCTTCGCTGATGACGTCGTATTGTTTCAGATTTGTTAAACCTGGTTCAATAACAATGTATGCATCGTATGAAATAACCTGTTCCAGTTTCTTTTGTGGCAGGTTGTTCAACAATGTCGCAATTTTACCTTCGCGCAGGAACCATGTATGCGCAACAGGAATTGCCAATTTGATGTGCCCCATGCGTTCGCGACGAACAGATGCAGATCCAACTTCGACCCCACAACGTTCGCAGACAACACCACGGTATTTGATGCGCTTGTACTTGCCACATGCACATTCATAATCTTTGACTGGACCGAAAATCTGCTGGCAGAATAAACCTTCTGCTTCTGGTTTCATGGAATGATAGTTAATTGTTTCTGGTTTTTTAACTTCGCCATGGGACCAGGACAGAATTTCTTCGGGAGATGCAATTGTAATGCGCAGGGCATCAAACTGTTCCTTGGTTTCAATTTGTCCAAATATCTTTTGCAACATATTGCTCATTATATTTTGCTCCTTGATAAAATAGTTCTTAGTTGTTAGTGGCTAGTGGTTAGGGTGTGGGGGTGTGCCCCACACCAATGCTAACAACTAATCTACTTTTTTTGGTGTCATCGCCAGACCCAAACCACGCAATTCGCGAACGAATACGTTGAATGCTTCTGGTGTGCCGGTTTGGATGTCATCGCTGCCGGAAATGATGGATTCGTACATCTTGTTTCGGCCGGTGATGTCGTCGGACTTTACTGTCAACATTTCGCGCAGCAAGTGGGCGGCACCGTGAGCTTCCAACGCCCACACTTCCATTTCACCCAAACGCTGGCCACCCATGTGGGCTTTACCAGACAGAGGCTGTTGTGTTACCAACGAATAATTACCAGTCGAACGTGCGTGAATCTTTTCATCAACAAAGTGATGCAGTTTCAGCATGTACATAACACCAACTGTGACCGGACGTGCAAACTTTTCACCCGTCATACCGTCATACAGTTCAAACTGACCTGTTTCTGGCAGACCCGCCAATTGCAACATCGAACGAATGTCTTCTGGGGTCGCACCGTCGAATGTTGGTGTCGCCATTGGAACACCGTCACGCAACAGAGCAGCCTGGGCACGAACGTCTGTGTCCGTCATTTTTTCTAACTTTTCAGCAGTTTCTGGACCGTAAACCTTGCCCATAATCGCACGCAGGTCATCCGTTACGGCACGTTTCGCCTTAACTTCGTCCAAAACCGCACCAATCTGGGCGCCCAATGTGCGCGCCGCCATACCAAGGTGGGTTTCCAAAATCTGACCGATGTTCATACGCGATGGTACGCCCAAAGGATTCAGAACGATGTCAACCGGTGTACCGTCCGCCAAGTGTGGCATGTCTTCGACTGGAACGACCTTGGATACAATACCCTTGTTTCCGTGACGACCCGCCATTTTATCACCAGGCTGCAATTTCATCTTGTGCGCGATGTATACTTTTACTTCTTTCAATACACCAGCGTTCAAGGAATTGCTTTCTGTTGCCTTGGCAACTTCGGCATCGGCCTTGTCGTTCAGTTTTTTCAGTTTCAGAACATGTTGTTCACGCAATTCATCAATCTTTGCCTGCGCTTCTTTGTTCTTGACCACTAATTTTTTAACGTCAGATGCACGAATACCTTCGAATACTTCGCCCGTCAGTTTTTTACCAATGAATGGTTTCAAACTGCCGCTGCCCGCTTCGATAACCATGTTTTCAGCAATCTGGAACACCTGGTCTGCAAAGCCCTTTTCGATAATCGCAACTTCTTCTTCGCGGTCTTTGTTAATCTTTTCGATTTTCTGCAGTTCAATCATCTGGGTACGTTCGTCTTTCTTTACGCCATGACGTGTCAAGACGTTAACACCGATAACTGTACCTTCTTCGTTTGGACCAACACGCAGTGACGTATCCTTAACATTCAGTGCCTTTTCACCAAAGATGTTGCGCAACAACGCTTCTTCTGGTGTTAACAAGGTTTCAGACTTTGGTGTCACACGACCAACCAAAATGTCACCCTGCTTTACGCGAGCACCGACATAGATAATACCGGATTCGTCCAAGTTCTTTAATGCTTCTTCGCCGACGTTTGGAATATCGCGGGTTAACGCTTCTGGGCCCAACTGGGTGTCGCGAACCTTGAATTCCTTTTCAACGATTTTTACAGATGTAAATACGTCGTCGCGTGAAATCTTTTCAGAAATAACGATAGAGTCTTCGTAGTTGTATCCACGCCATGGCATAAATGCAACCAATACGTTACGACCCAACGCCAAATCACCATAGTTCATAGAAGAACCGTCGGCAATGATGTCGCCCGCAGAAATGCGATCGCCAACCTTGACCAATGGTTTCTGATGAATGATTGTTTCACTGTTGGAACGTTCGAATTTTTCCAGGTTGTAAATATCAACACCGGTTACAACGTTGCGGCTGTTCATACATTTAACCACGATACGGTTTGCATCCACAGATTCAACAATACCGCTGTGTTTTGCAACCTTGCCCGTGCGGGAATCACGCGCCACTTCGCGTTCAATACCAGTACCAACCAATGGGGCCTGGACGCGCAATAATGGAACACCCTGACGCTGCATGTTAGAACCCATCAACGCACGGTTCGCGTCGTCGTTTTCAACGAACGGAATCAAACCTGTTGCAATGGATACCACCTGGCGTGGTTCTACGTCCATCAAGTCGATTTCATCTTTGGCAACCATTGTAAATTCGCCGTCTACACGCGCCGTTACAATGTCTTCGGCCAAGATGCCATCTTTTGTTGTTGGGGTATTACCCTGGGCAATTTTATGACCCAATTCTTCGTCCGCGGTCAGATATACCATCTTGTCTGTGATTTTGCCGTTTTCAACAACATAGTATGGCGTTTCAATAAACCCATATGGATTTACACGCGCATATGATGACAAATGGTTAATCAGACCAATATTCGCACCTTCTGGGGTGTGAATTGGACACAGACGACCATAGTGTGTTGGATGAACGTCGCGGACGTCAATGCCAGCACGATCGCGGTTCAAACCACCAGGACCCAAGGCAGAAATACGACGCTTGTGTTCCAGTTCAGACAATGGATTGTATGCGTCCATAAACTGGGACAACTGGGACGTACCCAAGAATTCAGATACCAAAGACATCAATGGTTTTACATTGATAACATCCTGTGGCTGCATGTTGGCAATGTTTGGCGATGACAGCGCTTCACGGACCAGACGTTCAATGCGAACCATACCAGTACGGAAATTCTGTTCCAACAATTCACCAACCGTGCGAACACGACGATTTGACAGGTTGTCAATGTCATCAACTGTGTCTTTGCGATCAATAATGTTTGTTAATGTTTTCAATACCGCCAAGAAGTCAGATTTAGTCAACAAACGTTCGTCTTCTGGTTTTTTGCCAGAGTCAATTTTCAAACGCTTGTTCATCTTGAAACGACCAACTGCGGACAAATCATAGTACGCAGGTTCAAAACCCTGGCGCTGGAACAGATTTATCGCCGCTTCCAGTGTTGGACGTTCACCCGGACGGATGATGTTATAAATTTCAATTAACGCTTCTTCGCGATTTGTTGTTTTGTCCGCCATCAAGGTGTTACGCATGTGTGCGCTGATTGTGGCGTTATCAATGGAAATCAGGCTGATTTTTTTGATGTTCATTTTGTCCAAATCGTTCAGAACTTCTTCGGTAATTTCTGTGCCGGCAGGGAATACAACTTCGTCGCCCGACATAATTGGGTCAAACAAGTATTCGCCAACCAATGATTCTGGCATGATACCGAATTCTTTGGATTCTAACAGTTTCTTCATGCGTTTCGCATTCAGACGATCACCCTTGGATGCAATAACCTTTTTGTCTTTTGGGTTAATCAGGTCATAGTTCAGGCGATATTTATCCAAACCTTCGAAGTCAGTTGTTGCGCCAGTCCACAATTTACCGTCAAACTTTAAACCAATGCGGTTGTAGAATACGCCCAAGATTTCTGTATCGGACATACCGCGAATTGTTGGCTTGCGTGGGTCTGCAATCCATTTCTTTTCATCTTCGGCGCATGGCAAGCAACGTAACAAAACGGTTGCTGGAACCTTGCGACGGCGGTCGATACGAACATAGATGATGCCCTTGGATTCTTCAAAATCAATCCAGGAACCATGTTCTGGAATAATGCGCGCAGTATATGTGATTGGATTACCCGCAACCTTGGCTTCTTTGGTTGTTGCAAACACAACGCCCTGGGCACGATGCATCTGGGATACGATAACACGTTCAACACCTGATGCGATAAAGCTGCCGCGTTCTGTCATTAACGGCACTTCGCCCATAAATATTTCTTGTTCTTTGATGTCGCGCAGGGTCTTTTTGCCATCTTCTGCAACATCCCATAAAATCAATCTCAGCTTCAGGCGCAACTTGCTGGAATATGTCATATTACGCAGCATGCATTCTTTTACATTATAAACAGGTTCGTCCAATGTGTATTCGACAAATTCCAGGTCGGCAATGCCGGCATAGTCTTTGATTGGGAACATAGAAGAGAATACATTCTGCAACCCAACGTTTTTACGCGCGTCAGGTGCGACATCTTTCTGCAAGAAGTCTTTGTATGAATTATATTGAATTTCTACTAAATCAGGAAGCGGAGTTTGCAAAAAACTTTTACCAAAAGATTTTCTTAGTTTCTGGATAACTGCCATCGGTTTTAATCCTTTTTTCTGTGCGTTTTGTGCAAACAAACGATATCAAGCAGGGCAAAAAGAAAATTCTTAAACAAATTGTGAATAATTTTTTAAAGATTCCAGATAATTAAATAATTAACTGCAAATTTTTATTTGAATGTATGTCATACATCCTGCATAAAAATTTTTGTTTCTTCCTTGATTATCTGCCACAATTTATTTAACAATCTCCTTTTTGCCCCGCTTTTTTCGCGTATGTTTTTTGACTTTTGTCTTTTACGCCTTTGTGCCCGCATGGGATTTTCATCCCACACGGGCGGCGTTTTTGTCATATTTGCATATGACGGATTTTTGGAACCAACTGGGGTTCAAGTAAAATGAAATTATTTCATTTCAACTTTCGCGCCAGCGGCTTCCAAAGCTGCTTTCAACTTTTCAGCTTCGTCTTTTGCCAAGCCTTCTTTTACAGCCTTTGGTGCAGATTCAACCAATGCTTTTGCTTCGCTCAAGCCCAAACCTGTTGCTTCTTTAACAGCCTTGATAACAGCCAATTTGTTTGCGCCGATTTCTGCCAAGACAACGTCAAATTCTGACTTTTCTTCTGCAGCAGCAGCAACTGGACCAGCAGCAACTGCAACAGCAGCAGCAGCGCTTACGCCCCATGTTTCTTCCAACGCTTTGGACAATTCAACAGCTTCCAAAACGCTCAATTTTGACAATTCTTCAACTAATTTCTGAATGTCTGCCATTTTTTTACTCCTAAGTTTTGTTTTAGGTCAGAATAAAATATTCTGATTTATTGTTCTTTTTTTCCATACTCTGCTGAAACACGAGCCAAGCGCGATGCAGGTTCGACCAAAATACGCGCGATTGTGCCACGGATTTCCAACAGGGAAGGAAGCTTGGATAATTGCATAACGCCGTCAACGTCCAGAACGTCTGCATCCATTTTACCACCAATGATTGTCAAATTTGGGTGTTCACCCGCAAATTTTGCCAATACTTTGGTAACCGCCAAACCGTCAGTTGCAACAGCAACCGCAGTTGGACGTTTCAACATATCGGATACAGGTTCAAAGTCAGTGTCTTTTAACGCCAACTTCATCAAACGGTTTTTGACAACCTTGAATACAGAAACCAATGGGCGCAGTTCATTACGCAAGGCTTCGAATTCTTTTACTGTCAAACCATGGTTTTCAATGACGAAAACACCGTTTGCGTCTTTCAGGGACGACTGCAACGCTGAAATCAAATCTGATTTTTCTTCGCGTCTCATCTATTTTTCCTTCAAGCTTCTGTTTTTGTTAACTTTCCATCCAGGTTTCCCCGGGATGGGGCCACGGTTCCTGCCCCAAAGAATTTTTCTTTGTCTATGATGGGAATTAAGCGTTGCCGCACCATCAGTCTTGGACAGAAATCTGTTTTTGCGACTGGGGTTTTACCCCCAATCGCAACTAATTATTTTGCATCAACTTTCAGACCTGGGCCCTGGGTTGTAGCAACCGAGATACCCAAGATATACTGACCCTTGGATGATGCAGGTTTAACCTTTTTCAACTGGTCAATCAAGGCAACTGCATTTTCAACCAATTTATCTGTTGCAAATGACATTTTGCCAATACCCGCGTGGATAATACCCTTCTTTTCAGCGCGGTATTCAATCTGACCTGCTTTGGCTGTTTTAACCGCTTCTGCTACGTTGTTTGTAACAGTACCCAATTTTGGGTTCGGCATCAGGCCCTTAGGACCCAAAACGCGTGCGATTTTTGACATTTTTGGCATCATGTCAGGTGTCGCAATTACACGGTCAAAGTTAATATTGCCAGCAGCAACAGAATCAATCAATTCCTGGCCACCAACAACATCTGCACCAGCCTGTTTCGCTTCGTCCTGGGCATTTTCAGTAAATACTGCAACGCGGACGGATTTGCCTGTGCCGTTTGGCAAAGACAACATACCACGAATGTTCTGGTCAGCCTTGGTCACATCGATACCCAAACGGATAGCGATTTCCAATGTTTCATCAAATTTCTTGGATGTATATTCGCGCAAAGCTTCAATCGCGTCAGCCAAAGCGTACACTTTGTCTGTGTCCAAATTCTTCCAAGTCTGCTGTTTCTTTGTCAGTTTCATGATATTATTCCTCCACCTTTACGCCCATAGAACGGCACTGACCCGCAACAATGTTCATAGCGGATTCAATGGTAGAGCAGTTCAAGTCTGGCATTTTCGCTTCGGCAATTTCTTTGATTTGAGCCTTGGAAATTGTGCCAACAAAGTCGCGACCCGGTTTATGAGAACCGATTTTCAGTTTCAACGCCTTTTTAATATAATATGACACAGGTGGCAATTTCATAATGAATTCGAAACTGCGATCTGTATAAACAGTGATAATACATGGAATTGGCATTCCAGGTTCTTTATCAGATGTCTTGTCGTTAAACTGTTTGCAGAATTCTGCGATGTTTACACCAGCAGCACCCAACGCCGGACCAATAGGAGGCGCAGGATTAGCCTGTTTTGCAGGGACGACCAATTTGACCAATCCCTTAACTTCTTTCTTTGCCATTTTTCACTCCGTTTTTTTCGTTTGTGTCGTGGTACGATATGGCGTATCTACCACGGTTTGCTGTGATTTTACATGATATTTTTCAGAAAACCACAAAAATCTTTATACGCGTTCGACCTGACTAAATTCCAAATCCATGCTGGTTTCACGACCAAACACCAGAACCGTCACAGTCATTTTTTGTTTCACGTTGTCAACTTCGGATGCGACACCGTTAAAGCCAGCGAATGGACCATCGATAACATGTACTTCCTGACCTACTTCGTATTCAACATCATCAACCGCAACTGCGCCTTCTTCTACCTGTTTCATCAGACGATGCGCTTCGGCCTCGGATACTGCGATTGGCTTGTTTTTCGCACCCAAGAACATAACAACCTGAGGAATCTGTCTTACCAATGTAAATGTTTCATTGTTCATAACCATCTGAACAACGATGTAGCCTGGAAAGAACTTGCGTTCTGCCTTGACGCGTTTACCAGCCTTAATTTCAGTAACTTCGCGCGTTGGGACCATAATTTCACCAAACAACGCATTCAAACGACGCTTATCAATCTGTTCGCGCAGACCGCGTGCAACCTTATCTTCGCACCCAGTATGAACATTCACGACAAACCACTGCATTTTTTCTTCCATTCCTGTGTCCTTTGCCTGATTAGAAAATCCATCCAACAATTGCGTTCAAAATGCTGTCCACCACAAAGAAGAACAACGCCGCAAGCCCAGAAAACACCAGAATCATAATTGTTGCACGAATAACACTGTCGCGTGATGGCCATACAATTTTAAACCATTCACTGCGAACCGACTTAAAAAAATCCAGTATTTTCTTCATAAAAACTGCCTGTAATTACATAATTTTACTACAACTATAAAATTGGCAGGGGCAGAAGGAATGTTCACTTTGCTCACCACTCGTACCGGTTTCGCCACGCTGACGCTTGCAAAACCTTACTCGAATGCGAACCCAACACCATTTATTTCCTTCGGGTCCGATTCCGTCCGCACACACCAAAATCTTTTCAAATCTCAATCGCGATTGCGATTTGAAAAGATTGGCAGGGGCAGAAGGAATCGAACCCTCATCCGCGGTTTTGGAGACCGATATTCTACCGTTGAACTATGCCCCTGTGTGCCGCTTGACGTACCACATGCCACATATAGTCTGCGACAGAATAGCACACGAATACAAAAAATCAAGCGGAAATATTATAATACTTTTTAACAATTTCCGCAAGAACAAAATCATGCGTTTTTTTCAACAATTTTATTTCAACCGCATTGTTATTAGTTTTTTCTTGCATAGGTGTGTACTTTTTTTCTACAATCACCGTAATCAAGGGGGAGAAAATCGTGAAAAACCGCGTAGAACCGCCAATTTTATTGTCTAGAATAATGATGTTCGTGTTGGCGACAGCGCTGGTCGTGCTGGTGACGCTGGGGATGACGATATACAACATGTTCCCACTAAACCGCCCCCAGGTGTTCTTTTTGACAACCGCAGTCCGCGACGACCAAAATGTTCGTCTGGTACAAATGCAGCCCAAAAGCGAAAATCTGGACCGATATACCAAGGCGTTTGTGCGCGAATATATTCGACACAGAAACGAAGTTTTTTCTAATCCAAATGCAATGCACCAAAAATGGAACAGCGATGATGGCGCAGTTCGCATTATGTCAACAGACGAAGTATATGCCGACTTTGTCGACACCGCGTTGTTTACAGCCATAATGAGTGAGGCACCAAACTTTAATTGCTTGGTCAATTTCGAGGGCGCACCCATGTATTTAGCATCCGAGGATGTGTATCAGGTAAAATTTAGGTATTTTTGTTCTGATAGTACTGGACAGACCGCGCCAAAAGATTATACAATCAAACTGAGATTAGAAACAGAAGACAATGCCCAGATAAAATGGGCGGACCGCGTAGACAACCCATTAGGGCTGCGCGTTTCTGAATACAAAGTCGTATCTGGAAATGGCGATCCGTTGGATACTGGGTTTCTGAATGAATAAAAAAACAAAGAAAGACGGGAAGGATTAGTATGACATTTTCTAAATTATTTATGTTTTGTTTGGCAGGCATGTTGACCTTGCCTGCATATGCAACGGTTTATGGTGTACAAGATGCATGGGACAATCCAACCGCAAATATGGCCGCAGGCAGTATCAAGCCTGGATACGCACAGTTGACCTGGTCTGCGGGGTCTGTGTTGCCAATCAAACTGCGTAATGGAATGGTGACGATGGTCAGCCTGCCCAATGGCGAACAAATTGCGGACGCGGTTGTTGGAAATCAAGACCTGTTCCAAATAGACGCAACCCAGGGCGACCGCACTATGTTTATTTCACCCGTCGGTTCTAATCAAGGTTCGGACACAAACATGATTGTGACCGGCAAATCAGGGAACAAATATATCTTTTATCTGCGCAGCGAACCATCTAATTCTAGTGAAATAACATATTCACAGGTTGATGTATTATTGGATGGAAACAGCAATTTGCCAATGGCAGCCGCCACAACAACGTCCGGGGGCGCAAAATCTATTTTCCAGAAATCCGCCACACAAACATCGGTTGTTGGTGCGGACGGCGAGGATTATGGTTGGATTAAATCAATGAAAATCGATCCGTCTGAATTCCGCTTTGATTTGGACATCTTTGTTCCAAACCCAGACGACTATGTAATTGCACCAGAACGCGTATGGCGCGACAGAATATTTACTTATATTGACTTTGGCGACAAGGTTATTGCGATGACACAACGCCCAGTCGTTTCATTATTGGTCGAAGGCGGTGAATCACCAGTTGGATTCCGTACAGATGGCGAAGATGGTCGTTTGTTAATTGTCGAAGCCGTTGGCGATATGGTTCTGCGCAGCGGTCAGCGAATTGTATGTATCAAGAAACGTGAAAAACCATTCTTAATCGCAGACACCGCATCTGTGATGGCATTGGCAGAAGCAAACGTTGCACAAAGCATGTTGTCGGGTCAGTCGCTGAACAATATCGCATACACAGACAGTCTAAGCGCGATGAATATGGGAATGAATTATACCGGTACACCTATGTTCGTCGGAGACAATCAAACCGTTAATCAAACAACGGGCGCAGGGTATTATATGCCTGCTGGGTTTACAGTGCCACAGACGATGCCTCAGAACACAGGCAGTGTTGTGAACATGTTGCCACAACAGCGCAATACGGCGGGCGCATATTTGCCACAGACAAATATTCCGCTGATTGCCAGCAATCAGGTTGGGGTCGCCGTCGAGTTAAAGTCTGACACGTCCGTTTCGGCATTGGACGATTATTGGACAATGCTGTTGGCAAAATTTAGCGGTGAAGACGGTCAGGGATTGTTAACACCGTACAAAGACATGGTGTTCTTTGCGGTTGACGAACAGGGTGTTGGCGAATTAGGTGCGACATCATCAACTGCACGCCAGTACCGTTTAAGAATTGGACCATTGGCAGATATTGATACAGCACAAACGCTGTGCGATAAACTGTTGAAATTCAGCGGAACCAGTTGCAGCGTAATCAGAATGCAATAAACATAATGGGTTTAGGGGATGAGCAAACTGAAAGATCAATTTTCAGAATTACGTCAAAATACACCAAAGCGCGTGCAATGGATGCTGTTGGCGGTGGCATTTGTAGTGGTGACAATACTGTTGACATTGTTACTGAGTGGCGGCGACCATCAAGAAGATCTGTCCAAGACAGACAGCGCACCAACCACACTTAAAATAAACCCAGACATGGTTAATTGGGCAGATGTCGTTGTGGGCGATAAAAAAACACAAACGATTAAAGTTTACGCAACCGCGCCCGTCAAGGTGGTTGATGTTAGATGGCACAAAGAAGGCATTACAGGATTAAAGGTCGATTCGTCATGTCAGAATATGGGACAAATTAACGCAAATTTGGCATGCCGTATCGAAATATCTTATGCGCCGTCCACAGCAACGTCGGTCGAGGCGGTACCTGTGTTTATTGACTGGCACGATGCTGATGAAACAGACGCTATGAAAAAAACAGACAAAATCGTTCTGACATTGGGGGCAGTTGCACCAAAGGCCGAAACAAAACCTGTTGTGACACCAGAACCAATTGTTATGCCGGAACCAAAAATTGAATACGAACCTGTTGCTGTCAAGGAAGAAATTCAGCGCGAAATCGAAACGATTGCACCACCTGTAAGTTTTGCAGAACCTGTTAAGGTTGAAACATTTGACGATGTAGAAACATATGAAATCCCAGACGGATGTTCGGACTTTGCGTTTCCGGCGTATGGCACTTCGGGACGTCAAATTGGCTGGATTAAGCCAAGCGGTGGCGCGTATAAATATCATCCGTTTTCAGACAAGGATTGCAGCAACCCAGCAGGAACATACAACCCAGATAACGGTATTATAACGGACAGCAAAGGTAAAAAAATCGGAACAGATGCTGAACACATTGGTTTTTCTGTTATCAGCAACGGTGAAATACCCAACCTGTCTAATGCGCCCGCAATAAAAAAGGTTAATCGCGCACAACAGCTGGAATTAGGAGAAATACCTGTTAGTGGTCGTGCGTGGCGCCTGGGTGATAAAACCGGCGGGTTCGCAAGCGTGATAAAACCAGCACCAGATACAGGCATTATATTTGGAACATCCGCGGGCATCGGTCAAGAAGTTGTTGCTTCGCAGCCATATGATCGCAGTTTCGTGTTGCGCCAGTATAAACCAATCCCAGCGACAATCGTATCCGAAGTGCGCGCAGATGCCGGTGTGTACGAGAAAGGAAAACCATTGCCAGTTCGCGCAACTGTGGACAGAAATGTTTATTCGGATGATGGACGTAATATTATTATTCCGACTGGAACACTAATGCTGGGCTATGTGACTGGCGATTTGCCGGGGCCATATAAGGCGATTGGACGTATGCAAATAAATTGGTATCAATTCATTCGTCCGGATGGTGTGGAATTTAACTTTACAGACAAAGGACATCAACCCTTTGCGGGTGACGCCCAGGGGCGTGTAGGTGTGCCAGGACGTGGCAGCACGGATTATATGGAACAGTTTGTTATGCCAATGCTGACGGCAATTGTACCGGCGGCGGTGAACCTGATTGCGCCGGTGTCAGATGCGTTTGTTAACCAGATCGATTTGGATAATAACACGGTTGTACAAAGTGGTACGGTGCGTTCATCAGAACTGGCCAAGAACGAAATTATTACCGCGTGGAATCAAGTAGCGCAAAAATTATTGGTTGATATGATGGATAATACCGTTCCGCCATTTACAATTGCGGCGGGGACGCGTATTACTGTTTATTCGCCGGCTGATTTGATTGTGGTGTGTCCAGACGGTGGAAAAAGTTGCAAAATGGAAGAATATTACTCTCGTTCAACACGCGCAGCCCAAAATCGTTTTGACTATACTAATGTTCAAAATTTTGATGTAGACACATCTGGCGAAGATTGGATTGGCCAGGTACGATCATTTAATCTGGCACAGTACTGCGACGAAAATGGCAAAGTTTCTGCATCAGCCGAAGAAATTTATAGCGCAGGTCTGGATTACAGAACGGTATTATTCTATTGTCAATCCGGCCAGTACAAGGCAATAAATAACGCGAAACAGGATGCACTATATCAGAATCAGCAATCGTCCCAAAACAAGAATAGCGTTGCGTATATTAGTGACCAGGGACAACAGGCGTATAATGAACAGGTTCTGGGGTTGACGTATAACGAAGAAACGGGGGCAATAGAAAACCCATTTAATCAACCCGACGCGCCAGAGGCCGAAGCCGCACCTGTTTTGACATGCGAAGACGGGAATCCGCCGGACGCAAATGGATGCTGCGCGGGCGAAATCTATACCGATATGGGCGAACAAGGATTCAACTGTTGCCCTGAAAGTGGTGGCGACTGTTTTCCGCCGATAATATAAAAAATCCCGCCAACTGGCGGGATTTTTATTAACGCACAACAAGACACAAATACCAGGAAGGGTTATCAAGATAAATGTGAATCTAATTAAAAAAAGAAAATATCGCAGAAATATATTTTTTGAATGCGCCTTGATGGCGCGTTTTTTTTATTAGTTAACGATATATACGACATAAAATCGATTCGCTGGGCAGCAACAAGAAAATAACCCCCGAATCAGTTTTCTGATTCGGGATTCAATTGATGGTTGTAATATTTTACAGGAATCTTTTCTTAGACTATATATCGAAAATGAACGCAAACCAAAGGAGAAAGAAAATGACACAAACATTAGCAATTGCTACAGCCGAAAAATTTCATAATGCAGAACAACTATGGTTCTGGTTTTTGCATTCACGCTGTATGCGCAGTAATAATCTGATTCGTATGAACGGCACACCCACACGACGTCCATGCGAAATTTTGGATGTAGAGACGCTGATTACAAAACTGTATTTATCAGGCAAACTGACCGACGAGCAATTAAATATTATGAAAAAATTTGGCGACAAACGTCGTGCGCCACACCAGCATATCTGGACAGAAAACCGCGCAACACATCAATGGGAAATTGCCATGAATGTGTTATCTGTTGCAGCCAAACAACGCGGTTGGATTGAATAAAAAATATACCCCGCAAAACATCTGTTTGCGGGGACTAACCAAGATGGAGACTATAATTATGATTATCGCTTTTTCA
Organism: Alphaproteobacteria bacterium; assembly: GCA_046882065.1. Lineage (GTDB taxonomy): Bacteria > Pseudomonadota > Alphaproteobacteria > Rs-D84 > Rs-D84 > Enterousia. Next base: position 82,472 of record JBKSMY010000006.1, read on the forward strand.
AATAAAACATCTAAAATATTACCGCGTATTTTGTGTGGAGAACTGAAACATGTTGCACCAATTACTGGGACTGGGAACAAAATGATACTGCACCAATTTATACGCCCAGGCAAAATAGCCCAAATACCAATCCAGGCGCGCGATTTGGGATTGCTTGCAATGTACGGATGGAAATTTATTCGTATGCCAAATATGCAACCACAGACGTTCAACCCAAGACATATTTATACATGCGTTCATTTAACAAAACGTATGATTGGTATGCGAAACATATGTGTTCAAACCCCAAACGCACTGTATAAAACACTAAAATAAAAGTCCCGTCAAATGACGGGAACTTTTTACGACAGTTTATGAATCACCAAACCGCTGCGCAACTTTGGTTCAAACCACGTTGTTTTTGGTGGCATGATGTTGCCTGTGTCTGCAATATCGATAATCTGGCGCATAGTGACAGGATACAACGCAAATGCTGCAACCATTTCACCACTGTCTACGCGTTTTTGCAATTCGCCCAGTCCGCGAATACCACCAACAAAATCGATGCGTTTTGATGTGCGCAAATCGCCCAGGTTCAGAATTTTATCAAATACCAAATTCGACAATACAGTCACATCCAATACGCCAATTGGATCGTTGTCATCATATGTGCCGGGCTTTGCCGTTAATGAATACCATTTGCCATCTAAATACATGCCAAAGTTATGCAATGCGTTTGGCTTGTAGATGTCTGTACCCATTTCAACGACGTCAAAACTGTCGGACAATTTATTCAAAAATTCAGTTGCACTTAGACCATTCAAATCACGAACAACACGATTATAGTCAATAATCTTTAACTGACTTTCTGGGAAAATTACAGCCAAGAAATAGTTGTATTCTTCGTCGCCAGTATGATTTGGGTTCGCGGCACGTTTTTCTGCGCCAACCAATGCCGCTGCCGCAGTACGATGATGGCCGTCTGCAACATATAACGCAGGAATTTCAGCAAAGATTTCTGTGATACGCGCGTTTGTCGCAGCATCGCGAATCGCCCAGAAAGTATGACCAAAACCGTCAGGGGCAACAAAGTCATATTCAGGTTCCTGGTTTTTGACAATACGTTCAACAATTTCGTTCATTTCATCAACATCAGGATACGCAAAGAATACAGGTTCAATGTTTGCATTCTGGATGCGAACGTGAATCATGCGGTCTTCTTCTTTGTCTTTACGCGTCAATTCATGCTTTTTGATTTTGCCCGTCATGTAATCGTCAACGTTTGCCGCCGCAACCAGACCATACTGAGTACGACCATCCATAGTTTGCGCATAAACATAGTACATTTCTGTGTCATCTTGGACCAGCCAACCACGTTCCTGCCACAGATTGAAATTTTCAACCGCTTTGTCATATACCGGCTGAGAATGTTCGTCGGCGATTGGGTCAAAATCAATTTCTGGTTTGATAATGTGCAGTAATGATTTTTCACCGGCTTCGGCCTTGGCTTCGACGGAATTTAAAACGTCATATGGACGAGATGCCACTTCTGCGGCCAATTCACGCGGTGGACGAACACCCGCAAATGGTTTAATTTTCATATTCTTTCCTTTTTTTTGCTTGTTTTTTAATATGATTATAAATAGTTTTAAGATAAAAAATACACTATGGCATTTTGCCAACTACATATAACATGTGCGCGACATATTTAAATAAAACAGCGCATATTTGCAGAATGGTTGAAAAATCTTTTGCAATGGTACTCTCATACCAAAAACGCCTATTTTTTTGACTTTTTAGTTTTCTTGGCTTCGGTTTTAAACTGAATATCACGCAACTTTTTATATTCGCCATCCAGCGCACAAAGTTCTGCGTCTGTTCCCATTTCAACTATATGACCGTCTTTGATAACACAGATGATATCTGCATCCAAAATAGTAGACAGACGATGCGCAATAACAAATGTTGTGCGTCCCTGCATCAGATCGTTTAATGCCGCCTGAATCAATTTCTCGCTTTGTGTGTCCAGAGCGGATGTAGCCTCGTCTAATAACAAGATTGGGGCGTCTTTTAATATTGCGCGCGCAATTGCAATTCGCTGTTTCTGACCACCAGATAGCAGACCACCGCCCTCGCCTACGGATGTGTCATAGCCATTTGGAAATTCGTTGATAAATCCGTCCGCATTTGCCGCGATTGCCGCCGCCACAACTTCTTCGTGGGTCGCATCAGGACGACCGTACTTGATATTTTCTTCAATAGAACCATTGAACAGGAATACGGATTGCGAAACCTCTGCAATGCTTTCGCGCAGTGATTTCAATGTGTACTTTTTAATATCTGTGCGATTGATGGTAATCTTACCAACCTGGGGTTCATAAAAACGTTCCAGCAAATTAAACAGCGTAGTTTTTCCACCGCCCGACGGCCCAACCAATGCACACACTTTGCCTGCTGGAACGTGCAGATTAATATTCTTTAACACAGGTTCTGTTGGATTATACGCAAAGGATACATCATGGAATCCAACTGATAAATTTTTCGCAGTCAGCGCGCGCGCATCTGGCGCATCTTCAATATCTGGTTTGCTGTCCAGGAAGTTAAACAAAATTTCCGCCGCCAATAAACCGTGCTGTAATGTGTCGCCAGTATTTGTAATCGATTTCGCCGGCTTGTATGCGGCAGTCAACGCCAACAAGAACGCAGTGAAATCACCAGTTGTAATTGCGCCACTTGAAATAAAGTGTCCGCCCATAATCATCGCAATACACAAACCAATAGAAATCATAAATTCCATTAGCGGCGAACGTAATGCATTTGCCTGGGTGCTTTTGTACGCGTTTGTCATAGAACTGCTCAGTACGCGCGCAAACTTTTTTTCCTCGCGCGATTCGGATGCAAATGCCTGAATCGTTTTGATACCATGCAACGTCTGATTCAATTGTTGTGATACTTCATTTGCAATACCAAATGACTGGCGCGATAATTTGCGACGTTTACGCATAATTAAAACCATCGGAACCATAATCGCAGGCGCCAAGAACATCAAAACAATACACATTTGGTGCGCATAATAGAACATTAACGCCAATGTCATAATTAACGTTGCCGCGTTCTGAACAACCTTGATAACAGTGCCGGTCACCAAATTCAAAACTGCACCAGCCTGGACACCGAAATAGTTCAAGTTTTTGCCAATACCATCGGCGTAAAAACGCGCCAGGTTCATGTGCGTCATGTGGTTATAAATTTTCTTTTGAAGATTCGCACTGGCCAACAATCCGCCCTTGGCCATGATAAGAGCCTTGGCATATGTGAATGCGCCCTTGGCACCAAAGGCAACAATAACCTGAACCCCCAGCCAATAAATAGCCGCCAGGCTTTTTTCGATAAACGCCTTGTCCACAACCTGTTGAACGATGGTGATGGTATACGCCTCAGCCGCGGCAGCAAGAACTGTAAAGAAAATACCCGCCACCAACCATTTCCAGTATGGTTGTCCCACTTCGCGCCAGACGCGCCCGTACAGGGACCATTTAATACGACCGTTTGATTCATCGCCTTTGATAAAGGACTTTATTTTATTCGAAATTTTCTTAATCATAGCGCACACATTATACGAGACAATATTACACAAGTCTAGTCCAAAAGATTATTTAACAGGAATTCATTTTTATATTGACATACCAATAAAAAAAGTATAAAATCCATTCGCTTTCATTATGAAAGTGCAAAGTTTTGGGGTTGTAGCTCAGTTGGTAGAGCACCTGCTTTGCAAGCAGGGGGTCGTCAGTTCGAGCCTGATCAGCTCCACCAAAACAAGTGAAAGGGGGATGTAAAATCCCCTCTTTAAGTAAAACAACAAAATAAAATGCGTCAAAGGGGGTGAATACATATGGTAAAAGTTCTGGTTCGCGACAATAACGTCGAACAGGCACTGCGCGTTGCAAAACGTAAAT
>JBKSMY010000007.1:0-28847 GCA_046882065.1 Alphaproteobacteria bacterium
TCTATGGGTGTTGAATTGCCACCGGCATTGGGCGGTCTGATTTCAGAATCGTTAAAGGATCAATCTGTTTATATCGAAATTCCTGACAATATTTTTCAGGCAGGCTTGACCCTGACCCAGCCTATTTACACATTTGGTAAAATTGGCAATGCGGTTAAATCTGTAAAATCTGCGATTAAAATGGCCCAATCTTCGCGTGAATTAACCCGACGTGAAGTTCGCTATGCTGCAACCGATTTGTATTGGACGGCAAAGATGACCGATGAAATGGTTGTGCTGGCTCAAAAAGATTTGAAAAATGCGCAAACTGCGAAAAGTAAGTTAACATCTGCAGGTCGTGCAAATCGCAGCAATTTGTTAAAAATTGAATCAGATATTATTACAAAACAAGTAAATCTGGCGAATGTAAAATTCAATCGCGATACAGCGCACCGTATGTTAAAAATTATGGCGGGCATTGACGTTAACGAAGAACTGGTTTTAACGGATAATTTTCCAACTGAATTTGCTGCGTTAAATGCGCCAGAATTAAAGTCGACACCACAATGGGAAATCCTGGACGAGCAGGCGAACATGTACGAACGTCTGGCGCGTTCCCAGCGTGCAAACAATTATCCAACATTGGCGGCAACTGCGTCTTATACATATTCATCAATGGCGGGCGATGTTGGGCACTTGTTTGATGAAAAAGGTGGCCAGTCTGCATATTGGGGTGTTGCATTACAGATGCCGCTTTTCAATGGTGGATTAAATCGCGCCAATGCCACAGTCGAAGCGATGAATGCCGAAGCAGCACGCCAAGACCTGGCCCAGGCCAAGAAAATCACAACAGAACAGTACAATACTGCAATCAACCAGTACGATATGCTGCGTGATAATCTGGAATCTCTGGTCAAGGCGCGTGATTTGGCGCAAAAGACATATGATTTGTCCCAGAATCGTTTTGCGTCTGGACAAACATCAGCGGTTGAATTGGCGGATGTATCTGCGGGGCTGTATTCGTTGGATGTGTCTGTGTTGCAAATGAAGTACAATATTTTAATGTCTGCGGAAACGGTAAAAAAGTTAGGTGAATAAAATGGAAAAAATACAAAGAACATTGGCGGCAAAAAAATTCAAAAAAATTACATATATTGCATTGGTTGCGATATTAGCGGGGTGGGTTATATTCCGCTTTGCGGCGGTTGCGTCTGAAAACGCGCGTTCTGTATTTAATGCGTCGCGTGTTGCGGCGGATACAGGTTTACCTGTTATGGCAATTGAAATGTCGAACAAAGGTGGAACATTATATGAACCATTGGCTGTAAAAAACAATCGTGCATATGTGTCTGGTGCTCGTGCCAAGAATTTGCGTGCGGGCCAAAAAGTTGGCAACGGTAAGATTGTATCTGTGTCATCAAATATCGACTATGATACAGGCATGTATGTTGTTCGCACATCAGGTGTGGCGGACGGTTTGCAGATGGCGGAATTCAATGCCACAGGTCATTTTGTGCCATTGTATGCAATCACAGACGGCACGGTTTATGTTGCAGAAAACGGTATTGCGACCGCGCGTAATGTTGAAATTGCTCGTCAGGATTCTGAAAACGCATACATCAAATCTGGTCTGCGTAATGGCGACGTTGTAATTCTGTCATCGGTTCGCGCCGGCGACAAGGTTCAAATAAAGAAATAATACAGGGCAGGGGGTACAGATTATGTTAAAGTTTTTTGTTCGCAGACCAATCACTACGTTAATGTTTGTTTTGGTATGGGTTGTGTTGGGTTTGGTGTCATTTCCAAATATGAATGTTGAACGTACACCTGCATTGGATTTTCCGATGGTGACGGCGACGTTTATCTATCCGGGGGCTGCGCCATCTGAATTGGAATCCCAGGTTGTAAAACGCGCCGAAGACGCCATGAGTGAGGTTTCTGAACTAAAGAAAATCACATCATACCTTTATGAAAACAGCGCAATGGTAATGGCGGAATTTAATCTGGGTGTAAACGTTAACGACAAAGCGAACGAAGTAAAAACGAAACTGGACTCGTTGATTTCTGAATTTCCATCCGACATGGAAAATCCAGTTGTTGAAAAGTTAAACCCATTACAGCAATCGGTTGTTGATATTGTAATTCGTGGTGCGGATGCGCGCGCGGTCGAAGAATATGTAGAAGATGTTTTATCTACCAAGATTACAGGTCTGCAGGGTGTGGCAAGTGTATCTGTGTTTGGTGGTCGTGAACGTGCCATTCGTATTGCGTTAAATCCAGATTCTATGGCGGCGCATGGTGTAACGGTTATGGACGTAGTATCGGCCCTGGGGGCGCATAACTTGAATGTGCCGGGTGGTAAAATTGAAACATCTGCAAATTCATCTAACGTTCGTTTTATTGGCGAATTTGCGTCTGTCGATGAAATTGCAAACTTGCGCATGACAACGGTCGAAGGCGGTAATTTCAAATTGTCTGACATTGCTCAAATCACAGATGCGGCACGCGATATTGAAAATGGTGCGCGTTATAATGGCGAACCGGTTGTTATTGCATCCGTAGTCAAGGCATCTGACGGTAATGCTGTAAACATTTCTGGTGAATTGCGCAAACGTATGCCGGAATTTCAAGCGGACTTGCAAAACCGTTTCCCCGGCGCAGAAATGTTAATTGCGTCTGATTCTTCGATTGCGGTATCCGATGAAACAAACAGCACAATTAACGGTATTATCTTGGGTGTTGTGTTGACTGTGTTGGTGCTGTTGGTATTTACGCGCAACTGGCGTTCAACTGTTATTGCGGGCGTTGTTATTCCAGCGTCATTGGTTGCAGGTTTCTTCTTTATGGACAACAGCAACTTTACAGTTAACGCATTAACATTGTTGGCGTATTCGTCTGCATTGGGTACGTTGGTGTCAAACGCAATTATTTTGATTGAATCAGCCCTGCAAGAAATGCGTGCTGGTAAAAAACCAGAAGATGCCGCGATTGATGGTACGAAAAACGTTGCAGTATCCGTTTTGGCGGGTGTTGGCACGAACGTAGTGGTGTTCTTGCCTTTGGCGTTTATGGGCGGTATCGTTGGTCAGTTCATGGTTCAGTTTGGTATGACTGTTGTGTATCTGACATTGTTGTCTTTGATGTTCTCGTTTACATTGACACCAATGATGATTGCAAAATTCTTGCGCTTGACCGACAATAACAACAAGGCGGCCAAGAAAAAACAGACCGCATATCCAAAGCCAACCAGTACTGGCTGGATGCGTCGCTGGTTTGATTTTCAATCTGCGCACCCATGGCGTGTTGTTGGTATGGTTGTTGCTATCTTTATTGCGTCGACCACACTGATGAAGTTTGTTGGTAATGAATTCTCGCCAACGACGGACGCCAATGAAATTACAATAACGGCTCGTGCGCCAATGGGGGCGACGTATGAAAAATCTGAATCGATTGCCTTACAAATCGAAGAACGTTTGAAACAGTTCCCCGAAGTTGTGGCTACGACCGTAAAAATCGGTGACCAAGGTTTACAGAATATTGACATCAAGATTGAATTGGTTGACGTTTCTGAACGTGATATATCGGATAAAATGTTGGCGCAAAAAATGTTGCCATCGATTGCCGATATTGCAGATGCAGAAATTCAAATTCGTGCGGGCGAAGCACAATCCGCTGGTTCTTCATCTGACTTGGTATTAAATGTATTTGGTCCAGATGATGCAAAACGCGAAGCATATGCCGCGCAAATTATAGACATCGTCAATCAGATACCAGAGGTTCAATCTGCTGTCCGCGCACAACAGTTGCCTGCCATGGAGACCCAGTTCATCCCAGACCAGGAAAAGATGAACTTCTGGGGCGTTCAGAATTCATACGCTGGCACAACATTGCGTACTGCATTGTATGGTAATGATACATACAAATACAAAGAAAACGGCGAAGAATATCCAATTATTTTAGAATTTGCGCGCCCATTCAAAAACGCTGCGTTGTTTGATAACGTGTATGTAAATTCGCAAAAGGGCATGGTGCCATTGTCATCCTTGGGTGAAATTAAAATGGCGCGTGCGACACCGGATATTCGTCGTCAGAATAAAAATCGTCTGACTGAAATCGATATCAATATCGGTAAATCGACCATGGGGCCTGTTCAGGCAAAAATTCAGGCAGAATTAGACAACATGGATTGGGAATACGGTTACTATACTGAATTTGGTGGTATGTCCGAATACCAGGTCGAAGCCGCGGCTGAAATCGGCAAAGCCTTCTTGCTGGCGACAATTCTGACATTTATGTTGTTGGCTGCGATTTTGAATTCCCTGGCGCATCCATTCACGATTGCGACATCAATTTTAACCAGTTTCACAGGCGTGTTTATCCTGATGTTCTTGTCTGGCGCGACTATGAATATTGGTGCGATGTTGGCGTTTGTTATGTTGGTTGGTTTGGTGGTTAACAACAACATTCTGGTTTTGGAACCAACCATCAACCGTATCAATCGTGGTGAAGATATGCATACCGCCTTGTGGTCAGAATTGATGGATCGAAAAAATATGATTTTGATGACATCAATTGCGGTTATGGCGGGTATGGTACCTCAGTTATGGTCAATTGACGGTATGAAGGTTGCCATGGGTGCGGTTATGATTGGTGGTATGTTTGCAAGTCTTGTGTTTACATTCACCCTGACGCCTGCATTGTTCTTCTTGATTGAACGTGCGCGTCATTGGAAACCAAAGTGGCGCAAATAAAAATCCCCCGTTTGGGGGATTTTTTATTTGCCAAAAATAAAAGAATTATTTTTTGATATTTCTATTATTGCGTCCATATTGTCGTTGTCCGATGTACGCTGGCGTTTTACCTTGCCACAGGTTTCACACACATGCGTGATTATAAATCTGTCGCCATCAGATTCGATTGTTGTTGGGCGCATCATGCCACCGCATGTTGCGGCGCGGTCGCCTGGGTTGTTATCAACGTGTTTTGACCACAAACATTCTGGGCAATGGTTTGTGTAACCATTACCATATACAACTGCGCCACAATGGGCGCAGTTAAAATCTTCGACTGTTTTTGTAAAGCCTTTCATTATATACCTAATGCGTTGCGATACATTTGTGTTAATTCGTCTGCTTCGTCCAGTTCATCTGGATCCAACTTGCGCAGGCGTATCATCTGGCGAATATATTTTGGGTCAAAACCTGCGGATTTAGCCTCGGAATAAATTTCCTTGATATCGGCCGCGATGGCAGCGGTATCTTCGTTTAATTTTTCGATACGTTCGATAATGCTTAACAATTGTTGGTTATCAATTGCGCCATGATTTGCCTGTTTCATTTCTGTTTTCCCCTTGTTTATTTATGGCTTTTATGATATATCATAAATCACAAAAATCAAGAAAACAAAATTAAGGGTTTATTATGAATAAATTTACAAAAATAACTGCATCAATCGGGCCAAAGTGTGAAGATCGTGAAACATTAACGCGTATGATTTCATCTGGTGTTAATATGTGCCGATTGAATTTCAGTCATGACACAGGCGACATCCAGGGGCGCAAAATTGATATGATTCGTGAAATTTCTGATGAATTAAATATGCCTGTTGCTGTTATGATTGACTTGCAGGGGCCAAAACACCGTATTGGCAACTTTGAAACCGAAGATAAATATCCATTAGAAATCGGTCAGAAATTTACTTTTGACACAGACCCGACGCCGGGAAATTCTGCGCGTGTACAATTGCCTGATGCCGATGTCCTTGGGTCATTAAATGTTGGTGATCGTATTTTGTTAAACGACGGCAAGATTGAAATGCGTGTTGAATTTGCGTCTTCTGAACGCGTTGATGCGACGGTTGTTCGCGGAACTGAAATCTGGTCACGTCGTGGGTTTAATCTGCCAGACACAGAAATTAACACATCTGTACTGACGGCCAAAGATCGTGCAGATTTGGAATATGCAATCACAAAGAATCCGGACTATGTTGCGATTTCATTTGTACAAAAGCCCGAGGACATAGCCGAAGTTCGTGATTTTATCACCCAACGCACCGCGCATCCGATTAAGATTATTGCAAAAATCGAACGTCCAAACGCGGTGGAACGTATCACAGATATTGCGGCGGCGGCGGATGGTATTATGATTGCGCGTGGCGACCTTGCGGTCGAAGTGCCATATGCCGAAGTTCCTGCTATCTCTCGTCATATTATTCGCGAATGTCGTAAGATGAACAAACCAGTAATTGTTGCGACCCAGATGTTGGGTTCTATGGTAAACAGCGAATTCCCAACCCGCGCCGAAATTACAGACGTTGCAAATGCGGCATACCTGCGTGCAGATTCGACCATGACGTCCGAAGAAACGACAATTGGTATCAATCCGGTTGGTGTTATCGAAACTATGTATAACATTTTGGCGTATGCAGATGCGGACGCTATTGCGAATCCATACGATTGGTCGCGTGTTGAAAATATACCGGAAAACGATTGGTCACGTTCTGTTGCGTCAATGGCGTATTTGAACAAGGCGTCTGCCATTGTTGTGTTCGCGCGTGATACAATTGCGGCGACCCAGATTTCATGTCGCAAACCAGATATTCCAGTTATTGCGGTATGTAATGAATCGGTTGTTGCGAATCAGTTGTGTTTGGCGCGTGGTGTATTTTCGATTTACTGCCCAGAATTGTTTGGTATGCGTGATGCCTTTAATTCTGCGCGTCGATTTAATATCAATATGGGCAAATTGGTTATCGTGGACGAAGACAAAATCAGCCTGCGCACATTGGATTAAAAAATCCCCCCTGTTTGGGGGATTTTTCAGAAATAAAAAAACCGCCAATCGGCGGTTTTTATTTTAGTTAGCCGCAGTTGCAGCCAATCTTTTACGACCCGCCGCGCGACGACGATTCAAAACATCGCGACCACCAGCGGTTGCCATACGTGCACGGAACCCGTGTGTACGAACACGGCGTGTTTTCGATGGTTGATATGTACGTTTTGTTGCCATGACTTCAAACCCTTAGTTTTTTCTTCTGTTTTTGTGTTTCAAGTGTACCCGAGCAGCATCATTCGTACACCCGAAAAAATCCGTTTGTGCCCCTATTTAATCATACGTTTTATAAAAACGCAACCTTTTTATTTAGATTTTATCAAACCGAACTTTGCCAACGCGTCCATCGTCAGATAATATATAAACAGCGCTACAAACAATTTGTAAAAAGGCAAAAACATCTTATCCATGGTGTGTATTTCCTATCTTTGTTTGTTGTGCAACCGGTCGCAGGCGCGTTCAATGACGTCTGTGATTTTAATAATTTGGTCCAAGTTCCATGTTTGGTATGTATATTGCACACGTTCAAGACAATTATTATCTGGTGTATCGCGTAATTCTTGTACCCAATCGCGTGTTTCGGTTAAAATATCTTTTAATTTTCCCATACAATTTATGTTATCACGAATGTGTATTTTGTCAACCGAATTTTTGGGCTTTATTTCTTGACGAAAAGCCCAAAAATCTGCTATGTTTTGTGTGTTATAAACATAGGAAAGGTAAGTATGTCAGAAAACATTAACGAAGTAATTGAAACGCGTGTTCCTCAGTCTTCTTTGGAACATGAAATGCGGACCAGTTTTTTGGACTATGCGATGTCGGTTATTGTCGATCGTGCGTTGCCGGATGTTCGCGACGGGTGTAAGCCTGTACACCGCAGAATTCTGTACGTTATGAACGATGTTGCGCCTGCGACAAAACCAACGGTGAAATCGGCGCGTATTGTCGGTGATGTTATGGGTAAATACCATCCGCACGGCGACAGTTCTATTTACGAAGCCATGGTTCGCATGGGCCAGGATTTTTCCATGGGCGAAATGCTGGTCCAGGGCCAGGGTAACTTTGGTTCGCGCGACGGGGACAAGGCTGCGGCCATGCGTTATACCGAGGCTCGTCTGTCTAAACTGGGCGCGTCGTTAATGGATGATATGGACAAAGATACGGTTGATTGGCAGCCGAACTTTGATGGTTCGCTGTCGGAACCGGTTGTTTTACCAGCCAAGTTCCCAAATTTCTTGGTGAATGGTGGTTCTGGTATTGCGGTTGGTATGGCAACGAATGTTCCAACATACAACTTGGGTGAAATCTGCAATGGTATTTTGGCGATATTGGATAACAAATCCATCAGTGATGATGAATTGTTCACAATCATCCCTGGGCCTGATTTTCCAACAGGTGCGATGATTATGGGGCGTGCCGGCGCATACAAGGCGCACACAACCGGTCGTGGTTCTATTATCATTCGTTCTAAAACCCATATCGAAGATTTCCGTGATCACCAGGCGATTATCGTTGATGAAATCCCATACCAGGTCAACAAGGCACAAATGATTATCAAAATTGCCGAATTGATTAAGGATAAACGTATCGAAGGTATTTCTGAAATTCGCGACGAATCATCCAAGGAAGGTCTGCGCATTGTTATTGAATTAAAGCGCGACGCAATTGCGGATGTTGTTTTGAATCACTTGTTCCAATACACAGAAATGCAGACCAGTTTCCCTGTAAACATGATGGCGTTGAACCGTGGTCGTCCGATGTTGTTCAACGTGCGTGGTGTTCTGGATGCCTTCATTGATTTCCGTGCCGAGGTTATTCGTCGTCGCACAATCTTTGACCTGAACCGGGCGCGTAATCGTGCGCATACATTATTGGGTTTGTCTGTTGCGGTTGGCAATCTGGACGAAGTAATTGAATTGATTAAATCCAGTCCTAACCCCGAGGTTGCGCGTGAAGCCCTGATTTCCCGTGGGTGGCGTGCATCTGATATTGAATCATACATCCAGTTAATTGACGATCCGAACACAGAATACAAAGATGGCATGTTCTATATGTCCGAAGACCAGGCGCGTGCAATCTTGGAATTACAGTTGCATCGTTTAACGGGTTTGGAACGCGACAAAATCCATAATGATTTGACAACGTTGGGTGCAACGATTCGTGATTTGCTGGAAATTTTAGGCAGCCACGAACGCATAATCCAAATCATTCGCGAAGAAACGGCATCTGTGCGTGATAACTGGGCATCCCCACGTCGCACAGAAATTTCAGATGCAGAAATCGATATTGATATCGAAGATTTAATTGCGCGTGAAGATATGGTTATTACTGTATCCAATACAGGCTATATCAAACGTGTTGCGCTGGATACATATCGTGCCCAAAAGCGCGGTGGCAAAGGACGCAATGCAATGGCGACCAAGGACGACGACTATGTGGTCCAGGTGTTTGTTGCGAACACGCACACGCCGCTGTTGTTCTTTAGTTCACGCGGTATGTGCTATAAATTAAAGACATATAAATTACCAGAAGCCGCCGCCGCGGCCAAGGGACGCCCATTGGTAAATCTGTTGCCATTGGAAAACGGCGAAACGATTACCGCAATCTTGCCGGTACCCGAAGAAGATGCGGCCCGCGTCGCTGAATCAGGCAAAGAACAATTCCTGATGTTTGCGACTGCGTCTGGTACTGTACGTCGCAATCGCATGTGTGATTTTGATTCAATCCGCGCGAATGGTAAAATTGCGATGAAACTGGACGAAGGCGACAGTCTGATTTCCGTACTGCCATGTACCGAAGATCAAGACGTGTTCTTGGCGACGTATCGTGGTCGTGCGATTCGATTCCCTGTGCCAGAAATCCGCGTATTTGCGGGACGTAATTCAACTGGTGTTCGTGGTATCACATTGGGTGCAGACGACCGTATTATTGATATGGCAATGTTGAACCGTGGCGAATCTGATTCTGCTGTGCGTGCTGCGTATATCAAGCAATCACGCGCCGCCCGCCGTGCCGCGACCGGTATCGAAGAAGAAGCGTCTACCGACGAAGAAGAAACAACAATCGTTCTGGACGATGCGAAAATGGCGCAAATGGCGGCCAACGAAGAATTCATCCTGACGATATCTGAAAATGGATTTGGTAAACGCACCAGTTCATATGAATATCGTCTGACGCATCGTGGTGGTGGTGGATTTACAAACATCAAACTGGGCGGTAAAAACACAGCTGTTGCCGGATCGTTCCCGGTTGCGGACGATCATGACATCATCATGGTAACAGACGGCGGAAAAATCATCCGTACGCCGGTCGCAGACGTTAGAATTGCGGGTCGTTCAACTGCGGGTGTGACATTGTTCCGCACCGCTGAAAACGAACGTGTTGTATCGGCAATTTCGATTGAGGGCGCATCAGACGAAGAAGCGGTCGAAGAAGTTGCCACAGAAACAGTTGTATCGGAATAATCACGGGGTGCCGGCATGGAAAAAACGAATGAATACTTTTCATCAATAAACGACGTGTCCAAACGTCTGGACGTGCCGGCGCATACCCTGCGATACTGGGAAAAACAGTTCCCTGTTGCCATCCGTCCAACGACGGGCGCAGGCGGTCGTCGATATTATCGTACGGAAACGGTTGAAAAGTTAATCGTTATTCGCGATTTGTTGTATAAACACGGATTAACAATCGCGGGTGTAAAAAAATTACTGCGCGATGGTAATTTACCAACAACTGTGGACGAAGTTTTGATGGATACAGATGGCGCACCAAACTTTATTGCTGCACCTGTTTCCGAAAACAATAATTCCGACTTGGATTTGGCGATTAGTTTACTTGAATCTGCAAAACAAATATTGCAGTAAATAAAACAGATTGAAATTTCTGGTTTTATAATTCATAATAACCCTGAACTTTATGGATGTAAGGTTCGGGGTTTTCAAGACCCATGAAGCAGTGCGCGCATGTGTGCGCGTAAAACATCACCTGACCCCCGGGGTCGGGTATCTGTGGTTATACAACAGGGCGCGTCCCAAAAGCCACAGAGTCATTCTGCTTTATGACCTTGAAAATGCCCGACCGTCTTTTTATGACGGTTTTTTTGTGGCATTAATCAAAGGGGATAAAACATGAGTAAAATTTCGGTCATTGTACCCGTGTACAATGTTGAAAAGTTTCTGGACCAATGTCTGGGCAGTCTGGTCTGCCAAACATACCGTAATCTGGAAATATTGATTGTTGACGATGGGGCGACTGATAAATCGAGTAAGATTTATCAAAAATACGCATCAACCGATAATCGAATCAAAATTATAACCCAGAAAAATTCAGGTGTTTCCGCCGCGCGAAATCACGGGTTGAAATTTGCAACTGGCGATTGGGTTCATTTTATAGATTCAGATGATTATCTTGATATTGATTACTATGAAAAAATGATGGCGGCGGCACGCGATGCGACACCAGATATGTTGGCGGGTGATGTTATTTCCCAGAATTCAAACCTGTATAACGTGCGTTATAAATCCAGTATTGCGCTGTACACCCCAACAGAAAAATTTATACAAACCAACGCATTAAACAATTGCACAGTTTGGCGATATGTTTTTCGTCGTGAATTTTTGAAAAGAAATAAATTAACTTTTCCTGTTGGTCGCATTTTTGAAGATATGCTGTTTATACCAAACGCCATATTACAGGCGTCGTGTATAATCACGGTTCCCGGGGCGAATTACCACTATGTGTTTAATGAAAATTCTATCTTAAACAGACCGGAAACCCCGGAACGCAAAATACATTATGACTATGCAGAATTGTATGTTCGCAAATTTATTGAAAAAAATAATTTATCGCACGTCGTTGCGCGTTCGCATAACACAGAAACAACAACCTATAAATTTATGATGATTAAATTTTTGCGCAAAGTATTTTATCGCGACTGCAACGAAACAAAATATTATCTGTTCGGAATCCGCTTGTTAAAGACGTATAAAAAATAATAAAACCGCCAAATGGCGGTTTTATTATTATTTCACAAAAACGTATTTTTTCTTGCTGCACTTATTTGCACAACCGCATGTTGCAGGTTTGCTTGTGGCTGGTGTTAACACCTGACGTTCTGTACGCTGTGCGGCACCAAAATTATCACGCAGGTATAAATCGCGGCATTGTGTGTTGCGATAAACGATTTTTTTATCCAAGTCTAATGAACGAATGTCTTCTGAATAGCGACGACCGCGTTCCGCAGAATAGAATACGCAATCATCCCCGTCTTGGGTGTATCTTACACCGCCCTTATAGTAATCATAATAAGAAGAACAACCCGCCAGGACCGTTAACCCCAACAATGCAAACAAAGCTTTTTTCATTTATTTACCCTTTGTGTAAAAAACTGTAATCTCTGTCCGGCCCCCGATTCGTGATAATTGTGGCACAAATTACGCCGTTGTCAATTAAAACCCATTAAAAAAAACGATTACTTTATATTCAAATATGCTATAATCCAAGCAAAAGGAAGTTTTTATGAAGTATACAGATTTTGGCTTAGTGAACACTCGTGAAATGTTTGCGGACGCAATTGCGCGCAAATATGCCGTACCTGCGTTTAATTTCTATAATATGGAAACTCTGGTTGCGATTTTGCGTGCAGCGCGCCTGACGCACAGTCCGGCAATATTGGCGGTATCTGAATCTGCATTAAAGTATATGGGTGCAGATATGTTGATGGGATTGATTCGTGGGGCGAATATTTCCCCTGATGAAAAAATAGCGTTGCACCTTGATCACGGGGGCAGTTTTGAATCGTGTGTCCGTGCGATTGAAATGGGTTTTTCGTCTGTCATGATAGATGCCAGTAAATTGCCATTTGATGAAAATGTTGAAATTACAAAACGTGTTGTGGAATTTGCGCACAAACACAATGTCTCTGTCGAAGCAGAACTGGGTGTCTTGTCGGGCATCGAAGACGAAAATACATTCGGCAATAAATCTAGTTACACTAATCCTGATGATGTGGAAAAATTTGTAAATGCGACGGGTATTGATTCCCTTGCGATTGCCATTGGGACAAGCCATGGTGCATATAAACGTCGCCGTAATGACGAAGAATTACGTTTTGATATTTTGGCGGATGTCGCGGTGCGTCTGCCAGAATTTCCGTTGGTTTTGCATGGTGCATCAAACATTCCGCAAAAACTAATAACGACCATAAATGAATATGGCGGCAAATTGTCGGGTGCGCGTGGAATTGACGTTGCGCAATTGCGTCGTGCGACAAATATGAATGTATGTAAAATAAACGTAGACAGTGATTTAAGATTGGGTTTTGTTGCGGCAACTCGCCGTGAATTGGTGACGCGTCCTGAAAACTTTAATCCGCGGGAATTTTTATCGGTTGCAACTACAACAATGACCCAGATATGTGTGGATGAAATTCGCGACATTATGGGGTCGGAAAACATGTTATAAAAAATCCCCACAATTGTGGGGATTTTATTTACATTCTTGGGCCACGCATTGGGTTCATACTTTGTTTTGGATTTGACGAAGCCATTCCCATACGTCCCACAATGATTTTGTCGCCCACTTGAATTTCTTCGGAAATAATTTCCGTCTCAGTCGCAGTGGTTAACCCCTTGCTGTATGGCACCATTACGATATTTCCTTCACGCAATATCGCCAAGTGCGAAACAGGTGTTGCCCCATTAACAATTTCAGGATCTAAAAAGCCCCCAAAGTTGCGAACCAAGAATGCCGAATTCGCTGCGCGCCATACGTTTTCTTTTTCAGAAATCACAATTGTCACAAACGCAGTCATGCCCGGCATCAATCGCAGGTCAGTATTGTCTACATCAATAACAACGGTATAAACAACAACGTTTGATGTTGTTGTTGGTGACAGACGAATCTGACGTACTACACCATCAAATGTTTCTGTTGGGTATGCGTCCACAGTAAATGTCACAGGCTGTCCGTCTTTTATAACGCCAATATCAGCCTCGGATACTGCGGTTTCAATTTGCATTTTTGTTAAATCTTCTGCAATTTCGAACAGGTCTGGTGTTTGGAACGATGCGGCAACCGTCTGACCTACGTCCACCTTGCGCGAAATAACTGTGCCATCAACTGGCGATACAATCGTCGCATATCCCAGGTTTGTAATTGCACGGTCGTATGTTGACTGTGCGCGTTTAACGGACTGTTCGGATTGTTCGTATTGTGTTTGCGACTGCTCCATTTCTGCGCGCGAAATAAATCCTTCGCCATACAATGTCTTGTTGCGTTCATATTCGCTTTTTGCAAAGTTTCGCTGGGAAATTGCGCTGTCCAATGAAGCCTTTGATTCATCAACCGATGCCTGTAATACAGACGGTTCGATGGTCAGCAATACGTCGCCTTTTTTAACCTTGCTGTTAAAATCAACATACAGATTATCAATTGTTCCTGATACTTGCGAACCGACGTTCACGGTGTTAACGGGCATAATTTCACCAGTCGCGGTTACAACCTGACGCAAATCGCCGCGTGTAATATTCATAGTGATAAATTCACCTGGCTTCTGGGTTTTGTCGCCAAAAATCCACCATGCGCCACCAACAACAACCAGCAGCGTCAGAATCCACCATTTTTTGCGCCACATCCAACCAAATACGCGCCCTGTGAGAGATTTTTTCTGCTGTGCTTTATTCTGCTTCATTTTCCGTTCCTTTTTCTAATTCTGTCTTGATTTCGCCAACTGCCAACGCAACCGCCGCACGTTTTGTGAATAGATCATATTTTGCGGCATTGTTTTGTTTTTCTGCGCTTAATAGTTCGGACTGTGCTGTTTGCCAATCCAGCATAGTTGCGCGTCCCACCTTGTACATACCGGCGGTCACTCTTTCTGATTCGGTTGCAGACTTTAACAATGTTTCTGTTTGTTTTAATACAGTCTGTGCGGTTTTGTAATTGTGATACGCAGTAAATATATCCAAGGTCGCGTTATCATTTGCCAAACGTTCCTGTTCAACTGCCCGATCATAGTTTGCCGCCGCTGCGCGCGCATTGTACAGGTTTGCAAAGCCTGCAAACAATGGCATAGATGCACGGATTCCTATACTGCCACTAACTTTATCTTGGCCTGCGCCAAATGTTTCTGATGTTGTGTCGTTCCATGACAGCGACCCTGATGCTGATATGGATGGCAGATTGCTTAAAAATACGCTGTTGCGTCGATGCCATGCGGCGTCCTTGTTTGCAGTTGCGCGCAACAAATCAGGACGCGTTTTTTGTGCCTGTTCAAACAATTCGTCTAATGACTTGGTTTCCTGTGGCGTGCCAATTGTTGACGGCAGGTCTGCGATATCAATTTCCTGATTCGCTGGGAAAGATAATTTGCTAAGCAATGTCCCCTTGGCAATTTCGCGATTGTTTTTTGCGCGTTCCAAATCCAAATCACGGCTGGCCAAAGTGGTATCAGCCTTTAACACGTCTGCCTTGGCGACAGATCCGGCCTGAAATTTTTTCTGTGCGGTATTGCGTGCGGTCTGTGCAACATCACGCAGCATTTGTGCAGATTCAACGTCTGCGTTTGCGTTTAGTAATGCATAGTAAGACCCGATTATGCCATAGATATAATTTTGAACACTTTCGTCATAGTCAAACCCCGCTGCGCGCCACGCATAGATTGATTGTTTCACATCTGAAAAACGTTTTCCAAAATCGAAAATTAAATAAGACGCAGACAATGACGCACCATACGACCAATCGCCCCATTCTTCGTTGTTATACGGCAGAGATGCATTCGCCGACGCATTCAGTTTTGGCAAATAATCGGCATAGCCTGCATTTTTAGAAAAACGTGCTGATTCGTACGACATGTATGCCGCCGCGGTTTGCGGATTACGGCACAGTCCCAGTTCAATCACCTGGGGTAAACTCAATTTTTCAGACGGTACATCCATGCGCGTCATGCAATTGTCGGTCGCGGCAAGGGCAGAAAACGGAACCGCACACAGCAGAAAAAATGACAGTTTTCTCATGAAAATTCTCTCTCTGTTAAATATTCTTTAGAATTATACAATTTTTCTATTGAATTACAATTTTTTTTTGCTTAATATTGGCTCACAAAGTTCAGGCCTGGTGGCAGAGTGGTTATGCAGAGGACTGCAAATCCTTGGATGCCGGTTCGATTCCGACCCAGGCCTCCACAAATAAAAACACCCCCATTGCGGGGTGTTTTTATTTGTCTGGGTCGGGATTGAACCGGCCCGGTTCGCATGCGCGCCCAGGTTTGCAAGCGACATAAGTCTCCGTCGCGCAGCAAACCACCGCAAGCAGTGAGTCAAGTTGCGTTCAGCAACGGTCGCCAACGGCGATGCAAACATTCCGACCCAGGCCTCCACAAATAAGAACACCCCCATCGTGGGGTGTTTTTATTCGCCTAAACTTGTTGCCATGGTATTGAAAATATTATATGCTGTCCGGTCGAAAGGAATATTCTTATGATACCTGAATTTGAATCAATGTTGTTATCAATGCGTCCCACCACACCGCGCACAATTGCATTGGCGTGCGCAACCGATGTGAATGCGTTGGCGTCAATTATCACAGCACATCGCATGGGTTTTGTTAATGCGATTTTATGTGGCGACGAAAACGAAGTTCGCGATATTGCGCGCGAAAACAGTTTGGATATATCAGACTTTGAAATTGTGCATTGTTCGGACGAATTGTCTGCGGCGCGAACTGCGGTCTGTCTGGTTCGTGATGGGCGCGCGGATATTTTAATGAAGGGTAAAATTCATACGGCGGACATTTTGCGTGCGGTGTTAAATCGTGAAACAGGTATTCGTGGTGATGGTATATTGTCGCATGTGTCTGTCCTGTATTCGCCGTCACGAAAACGCACACTGTTTTTAACAGATATCGCAATGGTAATGTATCCAGATTTAGAAAAGAAAATCGGACTGATAAATAACGCTGTTTCTTTTGCAGAACATATGGGCGTTCAAAATCCACGCGTTGCAACACTGTGCGCGGTTGAAACATTAAATCCTGCGATGCAGGCAACGGTTGATGCGGACACACTGCGTCAAATGAATGACCGTGGCGAAATCAAGAATTGTATTATGTCTGGTCCAATTTCATTTGACTTGGCTGTATCCGCGGATGCGGTTTGTGCCAAATCGTATTTTGGGCCTGTTATGGGCGATGCAGACATTTTACTGTTTCATAATATCGAAGCGGGCAATAATACGATTAAGGCGATGGTACAGTTTAGTGACTGGATTTTTGGTGGTGTAATTGTCGGTGCGCGTGCGCCGATTATTGTCAATTCGCGGTCTGATTCAGGCATGTCAAAACTGTTTTCGATTGCGTGTGCGTGCACAATGTAAAAAAATCGGGGTGCAGCCCGATTTTTTTCTTGCAATTGATAAAATCATGCCCCAAAATCCCTTGGCATTTTTAATCTAAAAGCAAGGAGAAACCATGAGCGAAAAATGGGTATATACCTTTGGTAACGGCCAGGCCGAAGGTCAGGCAGATATGAGAAATCTGCTGGGCGGCAAAGGTGCGAATTTGGCTGAAATGAACTTGGTTGGTTTGCCTGTTCCTGCGGGCTTTACTGTAACCACCGACGTATGTAAATACTATTATGACAACAATCAAACATATCCTGCTGATTTGATGGACCAGGTGCGCGCAGGTATCGCACACGTTGAATCTATTATGGGCAAGAAATTTGCAGACCTGGAAAATCCATTATTGGTTTCTGTACGTTCTGGCGCGCGTGTATCTATGCCAGGTATGATGGACACTGTTTTGAATTTGGGTCTGAATGATGATACGGTTAAAGCGTTGGCAAAAATTTCTGGCAACGAACGTTTTGCGTATGATTCGTATCGTCGTTTCATCATGATGTTCAGCGAAGTTGTTATGGGTGCAGACATTGATTTGTTTGAACACACTCTGGAACGCATGAAGGAAGACAAGGGCTACAAACTGGACACAGAATTGACTGCGGATGATTTGAAAGACTTGGTTGAAAAGTTCAAAGAAATCGGCGTTAAAATCGGCAAAGTATTCCCACAGGATCCATGGAAACAGTTGGAAATGGGTATTGGCGCGGTATTCGGCTCTTGGATGAGCAAAAAGGCCATCACATATCGTAAATTGAATAATATTCCTGCTGATTGGGGTACCGCTGTTAACGTCCAGGCGATGGTATTCGGTAACTCTGGTGATGATTCTGCGACGGGCGTATGCTTCAGCCGCGACCCAGCAACTGGTGAAAACAAATACTATGGTGAATATCTGATTAACGCCCAGGGTGAAGACGTTGTGGCGGGTATTCGTACACCTCAGCCAATGAGCAAGGACGATTCCGGTCGTCTGTCATTGGAAGAAGCAATGCCAGCAGTTTATCAGGAATTGTGCGAAGTTCGCGAAAAACTGGAACGTCATTACAAAGACATGCAGGACATGGAATTTACAATCGAACATGGTAAATTGTGGATGTTGCAGTGCCGTAACGGTAAACGTACTGCGGCGGCGGCTGTCCGTATGGCGGTTGAAATGGTATCCGAAGGTCTGTTGACCAAAGAAGAAGCGATTCTGCGCGTTGGTGCAGACCAGTTAGATCACTTGTTGCACCCAATGTTGGATCCAAAGGCCGAAAAGCGCGTTATCGCGACAGGTCTGCCTGCGTCCCCAGGTGCGGCTGTGGGTATGGCGGTCTTTAACGCCGAAGATGCAGAACGTTGGGCATCCGAAGGCAAACAGGTTATGTTGATTCGTATCGAAACATCCCCAGAAGATATTGCGGGTATGAACGCAGCCCAGGGTGTTATTACTGCCCGTGGTGGTATGACGTCACACGCAGCGGTGGTTGCGCGTGGTATGGGCACACCATGCGTATCAGGTTCACCTGACATCAAAATCGATTACGAAACAAAAACTATGAAGACAACATCTGGTGCTGTTATCAACGAAGGCGACTGGGTATCTATTGACGGTGCCAAGGGTCAGATTATCGAAGGTAAAATCCCAACAGTATCTGTTGAACTGACGGGCAACTTTGGTACATTGATGGGCTGGGTTGATGAAATCAAGGCATTGACAGTCAAGGCAAATGCTGAAACACCAAAAGATGCAAAACAGGCACGCGACTTTGGTGCCGAAGGTATCGGTTTGGCGCGTACAGAACACATGTTCTTTGACCCATCTCGTATCCAGGATATGCGCGAAATGATTCTGGCCGAAGACGAAGCAGGTCGCCGTGCGGCATTGGCAAAACTGTTGCCATACCAGCGTGCTGACTTTGTAGAATTGTTCAAGATTATGGATGGTCTGCCGGTTACAATCCGTTTGATTGACCCACCACTACACGAATTCTTGCCACACACAGACGCAGAAATCGAAGAATTGGCGGCGCATATCGGCAAATCTGTTGAATTCATCAAGGCTCGCGCTGAAACCTTGCACGAACAGAATCCAATGTTGGGTCATCGTGGTTGCCGTTTGGCGATTACATACCCAGAAATCTGCGAAATGCAGACACGCGCAATTCTGTCCGCAGCGTTGGAAGTTAAAAAAGCGGGCATTCGCGTATTCCCAGAAATCGAAGTGCCATTGGTTGGCTCCAAGAAAGAAGTGGACATTGTCAAGGCTGTTATCGACGCAACTGCCCAGTCCTTGTTTGCTGAAACAGGCGAATCTGTTGAATACACAGTTGGTTCTATGATTGAATTGCCACGCGCAGCGGTTTTGGCAAATGAAATTGCGGAATCTTGTGAATTCTTTGAATTCGGTACAAACGACCTGACTCAGACAACATTGGGTATGTCTCGTGACGATACTGCCAAGATTTTGGATGAATATCGCGCGCGTGGTGTTTATGTTGCAGATCCATTCGCATCTGTTGACCAGTTGGGTGTTGGTCTGTTGATTAAAGACGCTGTGAAAAAAGCACGCGACACCAAGGGCGAACACATCCACTTGGGCGTATGTGGTGAACACGGTGGTGATCCAGAATCCATTATGTTCTTCCACCAGTGTGGCTTTAACTCGGTATCTTGCTCGCCATTCCGCGTGCCAATTGCACGCCTTGCGGCGGCACAGGCTGCGGTTAAATACCCACGCAAGAACTAAAATAAAAATCCCCCGTTTGGGGGATTTTTAATATCCAGAAAATGAAACTTTATCGCGATATTTATTTTTAGAAATTAAAAGCATTGTTGCCTTGTGGCTTGGCCAATAAAAAACTTACTAACGAACAATAGTTCGATACAAATACCGATGTAAAAAGTTTGTTGGGGTAAATACAGACAGAAATTTTCCCTAAAAAATTCCGTTGTCCTATGGATTGTTTAAGGGGGGGGGGCAGGCGAAGTTTTTTTTTTAGTTTGCTTGTGTTGCCCTGCTAAAATTTTTTGTGAAACAAAGTTTGTTGGATGGTAAAAAAAATCCCGCCAATTGGCGGGGATTTTTATTTACTGATTTTCAGCAACCGGTTCTGTTGGTGTCGCTTCAGCAGGTTTGTTCAACTCTGCGATTAGCCCTAACATTCTGTCGGCTGTTTCTGCATCGTTCAAAGCAACCGCAATGGTGTATGCTGATTCCAAATCGGTGCGTGATGCTTCAATGTTGCCCAGATTCAGGTTTAATGCCGCAGACTTTTCAAAATAGTTCATCGCACGGCTGGACAGCAATTCGCGTTCTTCCATTGTTGGCGCACCCTGAATTTGTTCAGAAATTACGCGGATTGCGGATGAATAATCGTTAATCGCGTCTGCATAGTTGCCCAATGCTGTATATGCTTCTGCGCGTTCTGCATAAACTGTTGGGTTTACTGTGCCTTCTGGGCGTGCCAAAGAATTTGTGTAATCAGCAATTGCACCCTGCCAATTTTTCATCCACAAATTCAACTGACCACGTTTTGCGTACAAATCGCGCATCTGCAATACTGGGCTTGGGTTAGAAGTATTTGCCGCCAATGCATTGTTAATGTCGTTCAATGCTGCGCCATAATCTTCCAAGCGTGTGTTCAACAAAGAACGGTCAAAATATGCAACACCGTTTGCAGGATCTTTGGACAGGGCTGCATTAAAGTCAGCCATTGCGTTGCGATAATCGCCTGTCTGCATATATGCTTCGCCACGCAGGATGTATGTATCAACTGTCGCTGCGCCTGCATCAATTGCTGCGCCTAAATCTGCGATTGCCGCATCCAATTCGCCAGCCAACAATTTTGTTTTGCCGCTGTTGAAATAATCTGCCGCCTGCAACAATGCTTCTTCTGTAATTTCGACGTTCATGCTCTTTGGTTGTTCAGTATGGGCGCGACCCAAAATGTAAAAAGTTGCCGCGATAAAGAACAAAATGATAAACCAATAAACATAAATAGACAGCGACCATGGATTAAAACATGGTTTTGTTTTATCTGTCTTGAATGTTGGCTTAGACGCTACAGGGCGCACTTTTACGCGTGTTTTTGTGTTAACGGATTTTTTTGCAGGTATTTTTTTCATATAAATCTCCCTTCCTTTTAATGGAATATTAGAAAGATTTTTTAATCAGGTCAATTGTTTTCTGTGAAATTTTTTGAATTTTTCCAACTGGCAGTTTTCCCAAACGAATTTCTCCATAAGAAATGCGGTGTAATTTACGCACCGGACACCCGCACGCACGCAGCACAATACGAACTTCGTTCTTTTTTCCTTCGGTGATTGTAATGCGTAAATCGTTACCACCAATTTCTTCAATTTTCATTGGCGCGTATTTAATTCCATCAACCGTCATGCCATGTCGCGCTTTATCCAGACGTGAAAAATCAGTACTGTTCACAGTTGCGATATATGTGCGTTCTATGTTTGAAGATGGCAAAGTTAATTTTCGTGCAAAATCACCATCGTTGGTCAACAGCAATAACCCAGTTGTTTTATAATCCAACCGTCCCACATATCTCAGATTTTTATATTCGTCCCCCAGACAGTCATAAATTGTCTTGCGTCCATTTGGGTCCCGCACAGTTGTCATTGTATTGATTGGTTTGTGAAACATATACAGTTCGGTGTCTGTGCGTAACGAAATTTTTTTACCATCAATTTCGACTGTATCATTTTCTTTAACAAAATTTACAGGGCTGTCAATAACCACGCCGTTTATACACACGCGACCGGCCGCAATCAATTCTTCTGCGCCACGTCGCGATGCGACACCAGAATCAGCAATAAATTTGGCAACGCGTACACCCATTTTTTTATCCCAGTATCTTTGAAATTGCAATCGCGCCGGCCAATTCTGCGCGCAATATTGTTGCCCCCAGCGATATTCCCCGCGCCCCCGCTGCATCCAATGCTGCAAATTCTGCGTCTGAAAAACCACCTTCGGGTCCGACCAATATTGTATTTATGTTTTTTGTTTCGCAATCTGATTTTTTTCCATGCGCGGCGCGTTCGTCTGCAAACACAACGCGCGATAAATCCAGACTAGAAAACTTAATCGGCGACAAAATTTCTGGCACACTATTTCGATTTGATTGTTCGGCGGCCTCGATAACAATTTTTTTCATGCGTTCCCAGTTGATGTGGTGTGCAGTTGTGCGGTCTGTGACCACAGGCTGAAATTTTGCAACACCCATCTGTGTCGCCATGTTCAGCAAATCGTCCGTGCGCTTAATCGGTGCGAACATCAACGTAATGTTATTTGATGGGTCTGTGTGTTCAGTCTTATCACCAATAATTAAAAATTTGTTATCGTCGGACAGTTGTGCATTATATTCATCGCCACCACCAAACACCAAACATTCTTTTGTTCGCATTACGCGCCCCAGATAGTGCGCCACATCACGCGCGACGGGGACTGCGATGCCCGATTTAATATCTGCGTCAACAAAGATGCGTGGAATATTTTTCATATTTTTTGTATTTCCGTATTTTTTCAAAGTTGTTTTTCTGATATAATATTAGCACCATGGCAGTGAAATTCAACATTTTATCAGCGTCAGGCAAGGGCAAGGGATTAAATATATTCCGGTCGTCTGCGTACAAAGAATTCGACCAAAACGGCGTCGCGCGTGAATTTTGGTCGATACGCTGGGCGATTATTATTTGGATTATCGCGGCAATTATGGTCGCGGCATCATTTCCGATTGAGCATATCTGGCGATATGGCTGGTCACCGGCCAGCAAAGATTGGGTCTCGATTTATCTGGGCAACTTATTTACATCGGGCGGATTGTCTGTGTTGGCGGAAATTCCGGCGTGGATTGGTCGCTGTGTAATGCGCCCTGATATTGAATGTATAACACCAATATTGCCAATTATCGGATACTATTTTCTGTCGGATGCGACGATGACGGACGAATTTAACCCACACAGCAAGGATAAGTTCGACGAAAAGACATCGCGCAAGGCAACCGCCGACGACATCAAAAAAATGGGCCAGGATTACAAGAACAAAGAAGGTCTGTTCAAGGGATTTATGATGGTATTGGGATATTTCAAGAACAAGCCATTGATGTTTGATGAATGTCTGTCCACATTGTGCGTTGCGCCCCCCGGGACTGGTAAAACCGCCGGGGTTGTTATTCCTACAATTTTGGATTGTGACAATGTTTCGATGATTATTAACGACCCAAAGCCTGAATTAAAACAAAAAACATCTGCATACCGTTCTACAGTTGGGCCTGTATTTATTATGAATTGGGCGGGCCAGGATGACCCTGCGCGTGGTATTTATTATCCGTCTTGGAATCCATTGTCGCCGGGACATGTGCCTTTTAACACCGAAGAACGCGACCTGTACGTTGATTCCATTGTGAATACATTGATTCCAGACCGTTCGTCATCGTCCGCCGACCCACACTGGACAATTACCGGCCGCGCAGCCTTGACTGGGTATATTCAGTTTATTATTTCCAAGGTTGAACGTGCCAAGGCCGACGACTATTTCTATTCCCGCATAACCAGTGGCGCATTTAATGCCGAAGATGCGGCTGTTTTGTCTGACTATTATCTGTCTATGACGTCCGACCCAAATGCGTATGCGGCGCATGCCTTGTTGCAGCGCGGTGAACTGAATGCCACAAATTATGTTCATGTTGGCACATGGGAAAACATTCCTGACGCATGGCGCGGTCGCGAGGCGTCATTTTCCATGATTCTGGACTGGTTGAACGCATCTCAAATCGCAATTGCCGAAGATATCGAAGAACGCCGCCGCCAGGGTGACCAGATGGTTATGATGGCGGATCCTGCCAAAGATATGTTTATGAAAGCCGTGGACGAGGCGCGCCGATACGCGTATTCACACCGCGCGGTTCAAGAATTAACGCAACTGGCCAGTACCCCAGACAAGGAACGTGGTTCCATTATGTCAACGGCGCAGTCGGGTCTGAACATATTCCGTAATGCGGCGGTTCGCAATCGTACCAGCCATTCGGATTTCCATTTTTCGGACTTGCGTGGAATGGTTGATCCTCGTGATGGCAAAATCAAGCCTGTTTCTGTATATTTGTCTATTAACATGGTTGATGCCCAGGCTTTGAATCCGATAACGGCAATCTTTATTGAACTGATGTCTAATTTCCTGCTGGCAAACGCGCCGGGCCAGATGCGCAATGGGGTGGAACTGGGGCCGTATCCTGTGTTGTTTGTAATGGATGAGATGCCCAAAATGCAAAAGTTACAGGCGGTTATTCAGGGGCCGGACCTGGGGCGTGGTCAAAAGATTTCATACCTGATTATCGGTCAGGACTTGCACCAGATTGCAGAAAAATACGGTCCAGATGCCGAGGCTACTATTATATCAACAACGGCGGCAAAAATCGTTATGCGTCAAAACGACCCCGATACTGCGGACAGATTCTCGAAAATGATGGGCTATAAAATGAAAAAGAAAACGGTCAAAGGCCCCGATGGCAAGGATAAAGAAGAAACCAC
The DNA here is from genome assembly GCA_046882065.1 of Alphaproteobacteria bacterium. Classification (GTDB taxonomy): domain Bacteria; phylum Pseudomonadota; class Alphaproteobacteria; order Rs-D84; family Rs-D84; genus Enterousia. Next base: position 24,728 of record JBKSMY010000007.1, read on the forward strand.
CGAAGAATTACTGTACACACCAATGGATGTTATGAAATTGCCCGAAGGTAAACAACTGGTTATAATTCAAGGACACTATAATCGTCCAATTGAGGCCGACCAGGAAAGGTATTTCCTTGAAAAAACCGAGGTAGAAAAGAAATTGGCGGCCAAGGTTCGCATGGGTGAATGTGCGCCATTACCTGAATTTTTGGTGCCGGCACATCATCGTGCGCTGGGGTACACGGGAACGCCGCGCATATACGATCCCCAGACCAAAAAAATCAAAGAACTTGCATAAAAAATCCCGCCATTTGGCGGGTTTTATCTTGCTGGGGCGATGCGTAATTCGATGCGCCGATTAGTTAAACGTCCTATGTCATCCTGTCCTGCGATTGGGCGTGCGGAACCGCGTCCCACGATAAACATGCGTGCAGTATTTATACCATGTTGGGAAAAATAAACACCGACACGTTGCGCCATGTCTAACGACAATGCGCGTGCTGCATTTGCGTCACGCATAGAATCTGTGTATCCCGCGATTTCTACAAATGTTGCGTCGTATTTTTTCAGGATTTTTGTAATGGTGTTCAATGTGTCATCGCCTGTTGCGGAAATATCGGCAACATTTAATTCCATGATTGCGTCCCGCACTAAAATCACAACAACATCAGTCCCCGCGCGTTGAACAGAAATGCCTGGTTTGCGTAATGCGTCATACAGCGCGTATTCCAACGTCGCCATATATTGTGTTGCGACTGCGTTATCGTTTGTTGCCTTATCCCCATAATCCAGCGTTTTGGATGCGTCGACTGCGTCCGCGACCAGTCGTCCCCCCGCGCCCAGATAAACAGGACGTTTTGCGACACGGCTGATTTCAGTCATGTCTGTAAAACTTGCGCCATTCAGAAAATTGGGCCATGTATAACGGTCTGGGCTGCTGTACTGGACGCATGCCCCAAGCGTCCCTAGTATAACTGTTGATAAGATAAGGTTTTTTATCTGCATTTATTCCACGATAAATGAAATTTGATTTGTGTTGGAATCAAAACAGTTGTCCGTCAATCCTGTTTCAAATCCATTGACCAAAATTGCTGATGCCCATTTTGGTTTAGATGTTGCGAAATAGTCGCATTCGCCTGTTGTCAAATCCACCAAATTGATTGAAAAAGACTTTCCGTCTGCGCTGCTGACCACGGACCACGCGTCCCCGCCAATTGGTGCTGTATCGGACTGTAACGCGCCCGCCTTAATCAGATAGTCTATAGACACGCCTTCATAAGAACCGCGCATTTCTAACAGCATTTTTGTGTTTTGGGCGATTTGCTCCAATTCTGCGTCTGCAATCATGCGAACTTGGTTTTTTCTCAGCATGTTATAAACACCAATCGCAGATACTGTCATCAAACCAGCGATTGCCATAACACCAATAACTTCTATCAAAGAACGACCTGATTCTTGTTTCATTACTTTACTCCTACTATTTCTGCATCTGCGAACAAATCCATCGCGCTGGCAACCAACGGATCAGCGACCAGTTCTTCATGCTGTTGTTCATTTACTGTGTGCGCATGTACAGATTCTGTTGCGCGTTCTAACTGCCATTGTTTGCCGGTTTTATTATTTAGCCATACTGCCAATTTATGTGCGAAATCTGCATCGCCTTTGCGGTCAAAGTATTTGATTTTTCCGTCCACAAATTCAGAAATTTCGATATTGCTGCTGTAATATGAATACAGCAAAATTTCTTTGGATTCCTGTAAAGTGCGCGCCAATTCCGCCGCGTTTGTTATTGTGCAGACCTGGGGTGCCGGCGCAGCCGCTATTGGTTGTGCCGCCGATGTCGATTGCGCCATACGGTCGGCAAAGATATTTTTGACATCGCGTGTTTTCTGGGCGGATTCTTGTTGTTTGATAATTTCTGGAACGCTTGGCATGTCTGCGATATGCATCATGCGTACGATTAACATGTCAAAGCATTGTTTTTGGTTGCCTGCTGCTTGCATTTCTGGGACTGCTGCCACCATAACCTGCCATATACGCGACAAGGTGTTCAGCGATACGCGTCCGTTCAGATTTTGAATTTGTTCGCGCTGGTCTGCGGTATATGGTGAATTATTGACATCACCTGCGTGCAGGGCGGGGTGCATGCGTGTCGCCCAATGTGTCCATTCCATCATATCGGTCAACAGCATTGATAAATCTGCACCATTATTATAGATTGTATCAACTTTTTCCAATGCGGCTGCGGTATCGCCTGACAACAATGTTTTCATAAAGTCGACCACCACGCCACGATCTGCGCGTTTTAACATATCTAATACAGCGGCTTCGTCAACATGACCGCCTGTTTGTGCGATTGCCTGGTCCAACAGAGATAAACCGTCGCGCACCGAACCGTCGGCCGCGCGTGCCAGCAATTCATTTGCACCATCGGTCAGTTCGATTTTTTCCTGATCTGCAATCCATGCGAAATGCTTTTTTAATGTGTCGACCGGAACGCGAACCAAATCAAAGCGTTGGCATCGTGATAAAATTGTGACTGGAACTTTTCTAATTTCGGTCGTTGCTAAAATAAAGATAACATGTGCCGGTGGTTCTTCCAGTGTTTTCAACAGCGCATTAAACGCAGAAGTGGACAGCATATGAACTTCGTCGATTATATAAACACGGTAACGTCCATTTGTTGGGCGGTATTGTGCGCCGTCCAGAATATCGCGCATATTGTCGACACCGGTATGAGACGCGGCGTCAATTTCCATAACGTCAATATGTTGCCCCGCCGCAATCGCGCGACAGTTTTCGCATGTTCCGCATGGTGCAGCGGTTGCCCGGTCGGATGATAAACAGTTCAATGCCTTGGCCAGAATACGCGCCGTACTGGTTTTTCCTGTACCGCGAATACCTGTAAAAATATATGCGTGCGCAATGCGCGAAGTGTTGATTGCGGTGGTCAGTGTTTTTACCAATACATCCTGCCCGATAAGTGATTTAAAATCTTGACTGCGATATTTGCGTGCCAGTACTGTATAATTATTGTCCATGCGAGTAATCTTCCTTTTGTTCTCAGCATAGCAAACCGACACCAAATTTCAACAAATAAAACGCGCCAAATGGCGCGTTTTTTGAATTTATAAATTCGTAATAAAATCCGGGAACGGCGATTCCTCTTCTTCACCTTGTTCGGCGTTTTCTGTTGCTTCGACTGCCTGCTGTTCTGCGGCGGCTGCTGCTTTTTCCTTCGGGTCGCGCGTGGAATCTATTTTTCCTTGTTCGGTATTTACCATGCGGCCATAGTGTTCTGCTGTCTGCAACAGGCGTTCGCGTTCTATTTCATCTGCAGTCTGACGAGCCTGGTCAATATACTGTTTGCGTTTCTGGCGCCATTTATGACAGCGTTGAATCATCTGTCCTACGTTGGATTGATTTTTTTTATTTTGCATATCTTTTTTCTCAAATAATTCAGGAAAATCCTACTAACAACAAACCAGATGTTGTTATACTTTACACAGCAAATATTAAAACAACTGAAAAGCGATTGCAATAATTTTTTTCTGTTGCTATGCTTATCCCAGTAGGAGGGGGCAAAATCTTGAATTCTGAACGTGGAAATTTTATGCTTCAGGCCCTGTTGGCGGTGGGGTTGATTTTTGCGTTTATACCATTTATGTCGCGTCAAATGGCGGGGCGTGATACGGACGCGCGCATGTATGCCACCACGCGCCAGGTTGATATTGCCCAGACGGCGGCGCGTATATTTGTGCGTGAAAATTCGCGTGATATTCCATATGAAACGACAATTGTGTCTGGGAATGATTTTGCAGATATGTTGGAACCGTACGGTCTGCCGTTGGGATTTGTGCCGCGTACGGCCCTGGGCCAGGATATTTCGCTAGTGTTGCATAAAACGCCATTTGCGGTGTCTGCGTATTTGGAATTGTCGGGTGGCGATTTGTCTGGGGTTGAGCGCGCGGAATTAGTGCGCAGAATTGGTTTTTATGCGACGCCATCTGATGACAAGATTCAGGTTGGGATAGAATTATCTGACATTTATTCTGATGTGGTGCGTCGTGATGAGCCGAATTTGGAATCCAGTGGATTTTTGACAGATCTTGATATGGGGGCTTTTTCATTAAACAAT
>JBKSMY010000008.1:0-18808 GCA_046882065.1 Alphaproteobacteria bacterium
TCATATAATCTATCCTTTTGAATTGACATTGTACATGCTAGTGTGTGAGTTGCCATTGTCAAGACTTTATAAAAGTTGATTTCTTGAAAATATGGGGTATAATGCCCATATGCGAATGTACAACTAATCTTAGGGCAAAAAACAACGGGAATCATTTGGACGCCCCCGTTGGCGTCTGTTTTTTTATCAAAGGGGCATTTATACAATGGCAAAGAAATATTTGATTACATCGGCATTACCATACGTTAACGGCGAATTGCATTTAGGGCACTTGATTGGATGTTGGTTGCCATCTGATGTCTATGCGCGTTTTTGTCGTGCGATGAACCGTGATGTTTTGTATGTTTGTGGCGCTGATGAGCATGGTACACCTGCTGTTGTTGGTGCTGCTGCGGAAAACATGCCTGTTATTGAATATAATAACAAATATTATGAAAAGCACCTGCGTGCGGTTCGTGATTTTAATCTGTCGTTTGATTTATATGGTCGCACCCACACGGAAAAGCAGGAAAAATTGATACATGAATTATTTGCTCGTCTGGACGAGTCGGGGTTAATCGAAGAACGCGAAACGATTCAACCATTTTCGGTTGATGATAACATGTTCTTGGCGGATCGTCAGTTGGTTGGAACGTGTCCAAAATGTGGGTTCGAAGGCGCACGCGGAGACCAGTGTGATAAATGCAGCGCTACATACGAAGCGACCGAACTGCTAAACCCGCGCAGCACTATATCGGGCAGCGATAAAATCGAAATGCGTCCAACCAAGAATTTATTCTTTCTTGCATCGCGTGTCGAAGACAGTTGGAAGCAATGGTTATCAGAACATGCGCCAAAATGGTCGCGTTCTGCGGCGGCAATTGCCCGTGGTTGGGCGAACGAAGGATTGCGTGACACGTCTATAACGCGTGACCTGCCATGGGGTATTCCTGTGAACAAACCCGGGTACGAGAACAAGGTTTTCTATGTCTGGTTTGACGCGCCGTGGGGCTATGTTTCTATTTCCCAGGCTGCGAATGAAAATTGGGCGGATTGGTGGAAAAATCCGGACACGCACTATGCGCAGTTCATGGGCAAAGACAATGTGAAATTCCACGCGGTATTTTTCCCAGAACAACAATTGGCAATGAACGACAATTGGAAAACTGTCGACATGTTAAAGGGCATGAATTTCCTGAATTTCGAAGGTGGTAAATTCTCAAAGTCGCAAAAACGCGGAATCTTTTTAGATTCGGCCATTTCAGTTGCGCCTGCGGACTATTGGCGTTATGCGTTGCTGGCAAATGCGCCTGAAACGGACGATAACGACTTTACAATTGCGCGCTTTGCGGATGTTGTGAACAAAGATCTGAACGGCATGCTGGGGAATTTTGTATCACGCGTATGTAAACTGACCGCGAAAAACTTTGGCAACAATGTACCAAATGGTGGTGCGACCGATTCTGAATTGGTGGCACAAATCAACGAAAAACTGGATGAATTAACAACTGCGCTGGACGCATGTGAATTCCGTAATGCGATTGCAGCGTTGCGTGGTCTGTACGCGATTGGTAATGAATATATGACCAAGATGGAACCATGGGCATTGGTGAAAAATGGGAATATGGACGCGGCAGCGGCGGTACTGAACGAATGTTTTCAGTTAATTGATTTGTATGCCCGCGTGTCTGCGCCATTTATCCCGGCGGCATCGGAAAAAATGCAGAATATATTCACCGTTACACATGAACTGACGTGGCCGAATACATACGAACGCCGTATCGCGGACGGGGCAGAATTTACAGTTCCTGAAAATTTGTTCAACCGTATTGATGACGAAACGGTTGCGATGCTGACTGAAAAGTATGCGCCCAAGAAAGAAGAAAATATTCCAACCCCAATTGTTGTGGAAGTTGTTGATGTAAAAAATCATGACACGCGCGATGATTTGCATATACTGACGGTAAATACTGGTACGGACACAGTCCAGGTTGTATGTGGTGCGCCAAATGTGCGTGTGGGAATGCGCGGCGTCTTGGCGCCGGTTGGGTCAAAATTGCCAGGCATGAAAAAACCGATGGCACAAAGAACTGTTGCAGGCGTTGAATCATATGGTATGATGTGCAGCGCTGTTGAACTGGGTATCGGTACAGATGGCGATAAAATAATTGAATTAGATGACCAAGCAGAAATAGGAAGTATGTACAAATGATAAGAAATACGGAACGCAAGATTAAGGTGATTTTGTACCAAGATAAAAAATCTGATAAAAACGCGGTGTATACAGTGCGTTATTGCTGTGCAAAGTGCAAGAATGTACTAGAATGCAACAAGCCATCAGATTGTAATTTGGCGCATTATGTTCGTGAACGTCTGCCCCAGACCGAGTTTGTATACAATCTAGACATGCCACAATTGCACATTGTTATTGCGAATGACGCAGAAAAGCAGCAGGCTGTACGCGTGTTAAACCGTGCGCAAAAACTGCGTACAAATCGTGCGTTGATAGATCGTCAAAAATAAGAAATGTCAGATTTACGCCTGGTTTTATTGTCCTGTTGTGCTCCGTGTTCTGCGGGTGCGATTAAACAACTGTCGGATGGTATGCCGGGCGTATCTGATTTTATCGTTTTATTTTATAATCCAAATATTTTTCCAGAAACCGAATACACCAAACGCATGCAAGAACAGATTAAGTATTGTGAAACACTTGGTGTTAAATACGCAGTTTTGGAATATGACCATGACGCGTGGCGTGACGCGGTTCGTGGGTTCGAAGACGCGCCCGAACGCGGTGCGCGTTGCTCGTTATGCTTTAAATACAGGTTTCGTCGCGCGGTACATTTTGCGCGTAAAAATGGGTATAACGCGATTGCAAGTGTTCTTGGGGTATCTCGCCACAAGAATCAGGCCCAGGTTGATACATCCGCCACATCCGTCTGTGCAGATATTCAGTATCTTCCAATAAAATGGGACGAAAATTTACGGGTTCAAATAAACCGTTCTTCTGAATTTTACCGTCAGAATTATTGCGGTTGCGAATTCAGTATTCGCAAAGTATAATATCTCTGTGATTTAACATAAGGACAATGAATGTCATCAATTTTTGTATTCCCAGGCCAGGGTGCGCAAAGCGTCGGCATGGGACGTGATTTATATGAAACGAATGCGGACGCCCGCGCTGTCTTTGACGCGGTGGATGCGGCACTTGGGGAAAAACTGTCGGATATAATCTTTAATGGTCCGGCCGACACATTGACATTAACTGCAAATGTCCAACCGGCTATCATGGCGACATCTATTGCGATGATGCGTGCGGCGGGTGCGACGGTTCCTGAATATGTGGCGGGGCATTCTTTGGGTGAATATACCGCATTGTGTGCAGCGGGTGCATTGTCGGTTGGTGATGCCGCAAAATTGCTGCGTGCGCGTGGAAACGCTATGCAGAATGCTGCGCCGGCTGGAACGGGTTTGACGGCGGTTATTCTGGGAATGGAAATCGAAGACTTGCGCAAGATTTGCGAAGCGGCGGGTTGTGATGTTGCAAACGATAATTCCCCCGGCCAGGTTGTAATTTCTGGCACGCGCGAATCTGTAGAAGCAGCGATGGCAATCGCAAAAGAGCAGGGCGCAAAACGTGCCATGCCATTGGCGTTGTCTGTACCTGTTCATTGTCGTGTTCAGGCACCGGCTGCTGATGTTATGCGTGCGGCCCTGGATTCGGTTGAGTTCAAAAAACCGATTGTACCAATTATTTTGAACAAGACATGTGCCCCGACAACGGACATTGATGAAATCAAAGAAGCCCTGATTTATCAGATGACACACGGCGTGCGCTGGCGCGAAAGTGTGCTTAATATGGCGGATTTGGGTATCACAGAAATGATAGAGGTTGGGCCTGGTTCTGTCTTGACTGGTCTTTGTTCGCGTATAACAGATAAAATAACTGCAAAGAAATTGGAGATGTAATGATGTTTGATTTAACGGGTAAAGTTGCGTTAATCACAGGCGCAACCGGTGGTATCGGTGGCGCAATTGCGCGTAAAATGCGCAACGCTGGCGCAACGGTTGTTGTTTCTGGTCGCAATACTGCAAAAATGGATGCTGAATTTGGTGATGAATATATCAAAATCCCATGTGACTTGGCGGCAGAAGGCGGTGCCGTTGAATTGGTCATGAACACAATTGAACGCGCGGGCAAGATTGATATTTTGATTAACAATGCGGGCATTACACGCGACACATTGTTAATGCGTATGACGGACGAACAGTTTGATGAAGTTATCAATACGAACCTGCGTTCTTGTTTCAAGATGTGCCGTGCGGCAATTATGCCAATGATGAAGAATCGCTTTGGTCGTATTATCAATATGGCTTCAATCATCGGCACAATTGGTGGCCCAGGCCAGGCAAACTATGCAGCAAGTAAGGGTGGTATGATTGCGATGACAAAATCCATCGCAGCCGAAGTTGCGTCTCGTGGCATCACCGCGAACGCAATCGCGCCGGGCTTTATCCAGACCCCAATGACGGATGTTTTGCCGGATGAATTAAAGAAAACATATCTGGCGCAAATTCCTGCGGGCCGTTTTGGTGAACCAGACGATATTGCGAATGCGTGTGTATTCTTGGCGTCCAACGAAGCGTCCTATATCAACGGTCAAACATTGCATGTTAACGGCGGAATGGGGCGTTTCTAAATAAAATGCAGAACTATGATGTAATCGTTATCGGTGGTGGACATGCTGGCACGGAATCTGCGGCGGCTGCTGCTCGTCGTGGTGCAAAAACATTGTTGCTGACCATGGCGGAATCCGACCTGGGGGCATTATCGTGCAACCCCAGTATTGGTGGCCCAGGCAAATCCCAGATGGTTGCAGAAATGGATGCGTTTGCCGGTGTGATGCCACGCGCAGCAGACCGTGCGGGTATTCATTGGCGTACATTGAACGCCACCCACGGTGCGGCAACCCAGGCCCTGCGTGCGCAAATTGATCGCGATTTATATCATAATGCAATTGTTGATATTTTATCTGAATATAAAAATCTGGACGTTGTTTTTGAACCGGTTGAAAATATAGACCTGGAAAACGCAACCGTTAACAATAAATATCATGCGCGTGCAATTGTTTTGACAACGGGAACATTTCTGAATGGCACTGTCACCCGTGGTACGGAAAAAATTCCGTCGGGACGTTTGATGGACGATGGCACATATCAGGATGCTGATAAAAACATATCTGGCATATTACAGAACGCGGGCTTTCGCATATTGCGTTTGAAAACGGGTACACCTGCGCGTATCAAGCGTGATTCGATTGATTTTTCTGTATGTGAAATTCAGCCTGGCGACACACCCCATGATTGGTTTTCGGACGGTGATGAAAATAATAAATATGACTCGGTTTGTTATATCACGCATACAACCGAAACTACACACAATGTAATTCGTGAAAACATTAAAAATGCTCCAATGTACAATGGCGACATTCGTGGTACAGGCCCGCGCTATTGCCCAAGTCTAGAAGACAAAGTAATGCGTTTCCCAGAGCACACATCCCATCATGTCTTTTTAGAGCCCGAGGGTTATAACAGCGATTTAATCTATCCAAACGGCATTTCTACGTCGTTCGGCGCCGATATTCAGGACGCATGGATTCGCACAATCCCAGGGCTTGAAAATGCGGAAATTGCGCGATATGGCTATGCGATTGAATACGACGCAATTGATGCCCGCGCCCTGAATGATAAATTGCAGTCCAAGGACCATCCGCACCTGTTCTTTGCGGGGCAAATCAATGGCACATCTGGCTATGAAGAAGCGGCGGCCCAGGGCCTGGTTGCGGGCGCAAATGCTGCGGCGTATGCGTGCGATTTACCGTATTTAGAATTAGACCGCACAAACGCGATGATTGGCGTGCTGATTGATGATATCACAACATTGGGTGTTGATGAACCGTATCGTATGTTCACATCCCGCGCAGAATATCGCCTGAAACTGCGTGCTGATAATGCTATTGCGCGCCTGGGGCCGATTGGTGTGGCATTGGGCTTAATCAGTCCTGAAAAATACGAACAGAAATTGTCTACGCGTGCCGACAAAATTGCTGAAAACGATAAATTTTATGCGGGCTATATTGCGCGCAACGAACGCGAAATTGCGTCCTATAAACGCGACGCAGAATTAAAAATCCCATCTGATTTTGTGTATTCGGGCCTGCCTGGATTGACGAACGAATTGATTGAAAAGTTGTCTGCAACACGTCCTGAAAATATTGCGGACCTGTCGCGCATACCGGGCATGACCCCCGCCGGCATCATGGTCGTGCTTCGAAAAATCAAGGCATAAAAATCACAGCCCTTTTTGTCATTCCCGCGTTTGGGGCACGAAAATTTCTTTTGATTTTTTGTCATTCCCGCGCAGGCGGGAATAGGGCCTTGAAAAAATTTGTGTGCCCTTGTACAATTTTGATATGAAAGATTATCACTTCTGGGTTTATATATTGTTTGATGAACGCGCCAAGGGAACTTATATTGGTGTGACGAATAATCTTGAACGGCGTATGTATGAACACAAAATGGGATTAGATGACGGTTATACCAAAGAACATAATATTCATAAATTAGGATATTTTGAATACTACAAATATGTTAATAATGCGATTGCGCGTGAAAAACAATTAAAGAAATGGAAACGGGCATGGAAATATCGATTGATTGAAACAATGAATCCAAATTGGATTGATTTGGCCGACGATTTAGAGAAAAACATAGAGTTTTGGAAAAACAAAGAAACTGTTTAGACCCTATTCCCGCCTGCGCGGGAATGACAAAGGGTATTATGCGTAAACAAACAAAAAACGCGCGGGAATGACAAAGGGTATTGGAGCATAAAATAACCAAATCCTGCGCGGGAATGACAAAATTCAAGGAATCCAAGAATGACAATTTATATTAAAAAACTACTGGAAATTATTCTGGGAATACATTATAGTCCTTTTCACACGCCGGTGTAGCTCAGCTGGTAGAGCATCTCATTCGTAATGAGGGGGTCGTAGGTTCAAGTCCTATCACCGGCACCACTTATCAGTCCTGCTTTGCAGGATTTTTTATTGTAAAAATAGTTTCGTGTTTATGCTATAATATACCCGACAAAGAAAACGGGGGAAAGAATGTCCAGCGACGTTATGTACAAATTTGACAAAAGTTATTATATTCAAAGTAATGGTGATGTGTACAATGAGCGTGAATTAATCGTTGTTTACGCAGAAAATGGACGTGGTCGTTATGCATACAGTTTTGATCAGTCCCGTGGCACACCACGCGATTATAAAAATTTATCCAACACATTGGCGCAGGCAGAAGATTATATTGCAGAAAGATTAGGCAAAATTTCTTTTCGTGCGGATGAAAGCCCAGAAGATGCCCGCAAAAAAATAGACGCTTTCATAGACAGCAAAAATCAGTATCAGGCATTTGATGCATCGATAAGCAATGACATCAATGCTTATGAAAAATTTTATCTAGGACTGCAAGACTCGGAACTTTATAGTCAAGTGTTAATGGCATTGACCAGGTTAGAACCTGTGGGTGTGCACGCAATTTTGACAGGGGGCAAATATCCGTTTTCTGCAGCGGCGCATGATTTTGCCCGTGGTGTATCCCATGTACCGGTCAAACGGAACATTGAAAAATTGCCCAAACCCCTAATAGGGCGTCTGAAAGCATTTGCGGCCCAACGTAATTATGCATTATCGGCTGATGCGTGCCGCACAGAAGGTCGCAATTACGAGGATGACTTATTGCGGTCGCGTCCAACAGTTGATCATTCCCCAGAACGCATAGAAAACATAACCGCCCGCGCGGTTGATGATATGCTGCGTGATGCGCTGGAATATAAATACTATAAAAAGACCGGCAACATGGCGATATTTGTCGGTCCATATGACCAACGCACCGCAGATTCATTGTCTGATAAAGAATTGTTGGATGTCGTTGGTTGGAACGCGATGCAAAATTATGGCAGTGCACTACAGGTCGTCCGTCGCATAAATCAAATTATTGCCGCTGATCGCGACATAACACCCTTTATTACGGAATTAAACAAAACGTTGGGTGATGGCTATGCCAACCAAGAAATCATCCGTATGATGTACAATACATTGTCGCCACACTATAACAAATTCAAAAAAAATAAAAAGGTGACAGAATTTATCAGTCGTTTGCGCTATTATGTCAAAGACGGTCATCAGGCCAAACGAATGGCTGAAACATTTGGTTTACCGGATGCGCCAAAGCCTAAAAAAGATAAAGTTCGTGCCGAATTGGTTGCTGCGGCTGCGCGTATTGCGGCTGGTGACAATGTGTCTGGTGTTGTTGTGCAGGACAAAAAAATACAACTAACGCGCGATTTTGCAGTAGAGGCCACACCAGAAACCTATGCTTTGATTAAAAAATCGATTAAGCCAACCTATGTTCAGCGGAAAATCCTGCGCAAATATGGTTCGCGCCAGAAATAAAACAAATCCCCGGTCACGGGGATTTTTATTATCCTATAACTTTCTGTTTTACTTTCATGTATTTGTTGTTATAGTACGTTCATAACAAAATCAAAGGATGGAAAAATGGTAAAAAAATCATCAGAAAACCAAGTCGTAAAAAACTATAAAAAGACCGGCATTATCGCGGCAATTGTTATTGCTGTTGCGGTGTTGGGTGTTTGGGCGGTAAGTGCTTTGAACTCTAATTCTGGCGCATCCGTTGCAGAAGCCGTTTCAGTTGTCAGCGAAGATGCTGCAAATGGTGCTAACTTGCGCATTGCTGTTGTTCGTATGGACGCAATCCAGGGTACAGCCACCGCATTAAAAGACCTGCGTGCACAGAAAGAAAAATATGAAAATTCTTTGCGTGATGAATTGACCCGCGACCAAAAGGCGCTGGAAAAAGAAAAGGCAGAAATTGAAAAGTCCCAGGATGTTTTATCGCGTGAGGCTTTGCAACGTCGCGTAGTTGACTATCAAAACAAGGTTACAAAACTGCAACACGATTTGACAGAACGCGCCCAATCAATTGAAATGTCATATCAAAAGGCATTGAACGAAGTTCAGACAAAGCATCTGGACCCAGTGGTCGAAGGCATTATCGCGAAAAAGAAATTATCTTTGGTGATTGATGGCCGTATGGCACGCACAGGTGCGGATGTTGCGAACCTGGATATCACAGACGAAGTTATCAAGGCATTGGATAAAAAAGTATCCAAGGTTAAAATGGAAACACCAAAAGGTTTCTAAGGAAAAAATAAAAATCCCGCAATCGCGGGATTTTTTTATTATATGTACTTGCAATCTTAATAAATCCGTTGTAATCTGTACACCGATGAAACAAACAACAATAATTATTATTAAATAAGGCTGCACTGCGCTTCGCACGGTGGCTGGGGCGCATGGGCGCCTTTTTTAATATATAAAAAACAGGACAGAACATGACATATACCAAGACTGATGCACGCCCAGATTTTACTGCGTTGGAACAGAAAATGTTGTCAAAATGGGCAAATGAAAACACATTTCATAAATCATTGGACAAGACTAAATCAGGTCGTCCATTTTCGTTCTATGACGGTCCTCCGTTTGCGAATGGTTTGCCACATTGGGGGCATTTGGGGGTATCTGTTGTCAAAGACATGGTTGCGCGTTTTCAGACAATGGCAGGGCGTTATGTAAATCGTGAATTGGGATGGGATTGTCATGGTCTGCCGGCGGAAAATTCTGTTGAAAAGAAACAGGCGCGTCCTGCCAAAGATATCGTTGCCACCGACGGTATTGCCGCGTTCTGTGATATGTGTCGCACAGACGTTATGACATACACCAACGAATGGAATGCGTTTATTACCCGTATGGGTCGTTGGGTTGATATTGGCGACGGCTATGGATACAAAACCATGGATAAAAACTATATGGAATCCATGCTGTGGACATTGAAAAGCCTGTATGAAAAGGGTCTGTTGTACAAAGATTACAGCGTCAATCCATATGACTGGGTCAACGGCACGGTTGTATCTAATTCCGAAGCGTCCCAGGATTATCGTGAAATTGTTGATGATGCGGTAACGGTTTGGTTTGAATTAGAAAATGGTGACCGCGCAATCGCATGGACAACAACGCCATGGACATTGCCTGCGAATTCTGCATTGGCGGTAAATCCGAATATGACATATCTGCGCATGCAGGACAGCGACGGTGCAGTATATGTAATCGCAGAATCACGTCTAAAGGCATATGAAAAACAATTCGCCAACGCAACCGAAGTGGGACGTATCACAGGCGCAGATCTGGCGGGTATGCATTATACGCCATTGTTCCCATATTATGCGGGTACATCTGATTTGTTGTATCAAATCATCCCTGCGGACTATGTATCTGATTCCGACGGTACGGGTATCGTCCATATTGCGCCGGCCTATGGTGCGGACGACTTTTGGGCGGCAAAAAACATTGACCCAAAATTCCCAGTATTATTGAACGTTGACGCCTATGGTAATTTTGATGAAACGGTTGTGGATTTTGCTGGCGAGAATATCTTTGCAGCCACACCAAAAATCATAGAATGGTTGAAATCAAATGGTCGCCTGGTCAAAAAGGAACAGTATAAACACAGTTATCCATTTGGCGACCGCAGCAAAGAAAAGTTAATCTATCGTGCGGCCGATTCTTGGTACATTGATGTTCCAAAAATCAAAGACAAATTATTGGCAAACAATACAAAGGTTAATTGGACAAGTGCCGGTGAACGTTTCCGTATGTGGATTGAAGGCGCACGTCCTTGGTCAATTTCGCGCAACCGTTTCTGGGGTATGCCATTACCAATCTGGGAACGTGATGGCGAATACAAAGTATTTGGTTCAATCGCAGAATTGGAAGAATTCTTTGGTGTTACGGTTGACGACCTGCATCGTCCAACATTGGACAAGTTAACCAAGGATGGCTGGACACGCATCCCAGACGTATTGGATTGCTGGGTTGAATCTGGTTCTATGCCCTGGGCGTCATTACACTATCCGTTTGAAAATGTAGAAAAGTTCAATGCGACTTTCCCTGCGGACTATATTATCGAAGGCCAGGATCAGACCCGTGGTTGGTTCTATGCGCTGATGGTATTGGCGACGGCATTGTTTGACAAGCCTGCGTTTATGGCGGTATCGGCCAATGGTATGGTTGTGGACGAAAATAAAAAGAAATTTTCAAAATCACTGCGCAACTTTGTGAACCCAGAACAACAGATTGAACAGTATGGTGCGGACGCAGTACGTCTGTTTATCTTGGGCTCTAATTTTATGAAGGCTGAACCTGTTCCAGTTGATAAAGAAGGTAAAGTATTCGTTGAATCCACCAAGACAATCCAGACGCCACTGTGGAACGCATATCATTTCTTTACATTGTATGCGAATGCAGGCAATGTGACTGCGCACGAAATGACTGCGCCAACAAATCCGCTGGATAAATATATCTTGGCAGAATTGAATATACTGACAGATATTGTTCGTGATGCGTTGTCTGAATACAAACCGGATGCGGCGGTCAAAGAATTTGTACGCTTCCTGGACGTTTTGAACAATTGGTACATCCGTCGTGGTCGCGCACGCTTCTGGGACGAAGAACAGGCGGCGTTTGACACCCTGTACACAGTTTTGACACGTTTCTGTCGTGTTCTGGCACCATTTGCGCCGTTTATATCAGAATACATCTATACCAACCTGACGGGCGAAGAATCTGTACATTTGACAACCTTCCCTGCGGCGGTTTCTGCCGACACGAAAATTGTAGACGATATGCGTCGCGTACAAATGATTGTATCTGTTGGTAAACAACTGCGTGAAACATATAAATTGCGCAACCGTCTGCCATTAAATTCATTAACGGTGGCTGGTGTTAATATGCCCGAATACGCAGATATCATCCAGGACGAACTGAATGTAAAATCGGTTGTGTTCAAAGAATCGTTTGGTGACATCGCAGACAGTTTTGTATACCTGATTACACCAAAAATCGGCGCACGTCTGGGTGGTGCGTTAAAAGAAATCATCCCATCTGTCAAACGTGGTGATTATGAATTGGTGGGCGACAAATTGATTGCTGCGGGTCATGAATTGAACGCGGATGAATTTGAAATGCGTCTGACCATGCGTGATGGTGTATCTGGTGCTGCGTTGCCGGACAATACGGCTGTTGTTGTACTGGACACAGATGTTAATTCAGAATTGGTTGCCGAAGGTTTGGCAAACGACGCCCTGCGCTTTATCCAAGATACGCGCAAAGCGGCGGGGCTGGACGTGTCTGACAGAATTGTTCTGACATATTCGGCCGACCCTGCATTGGCAAACGCAATGGAAGCGCACAAGAAACGCATTATGCGCGAAGCGTTAATCACGGAAATGGTATCTGGCGACGGCGAATATGAAACCGACGTCGAAGGCTACAACCTGGCGATTTCCGTTAAAAAGGCGTAATAAAAAGGATAAGTTATGGCAGAAAAATATTGTTTAAACCCGTTAAAAAAATGTAAATACCGTGCAGCAAGAACAGGAGATTGTGTAACATCAGAATATTGTGGGTATAAAGTCTGTTTTCGTTTTGGGATATCAAAAGAAACTGAGCTGTTGTTGCGCAACATGTGTGCAATTCAAATACAAAATGCACAAATTTTGGATCTGTTGCAAAAGCAGAAATAGAAAACAATGACACCGGCACAATATTTTGATGCAGTTATTCCGACCGTTGATATGACAATTCGGTCGGAACTGTATCATACAAACGAATTTAACTTTGCGGTGGCGGTGATTTTATCCGCCCAGGCGACTGATAAAAAGGTGAACGAAGTGACGCCTGCCTTATTCCGCGTTGCACCGACACCACAAAAAATGTTGGCACTTGGGATTGATGGATTAAAAGAACATATAAAAGTAATATCGTTCTTTAATAACAAGGCGAAAAATATAATCGCCCTGGCGGAACGTCTGGCGGCGGAAAATATGACCGACACGTTTCCCGAAAAGTACCACAACCGCGATGAATTGATGAAGTTGCCGGGCATCGGGCAGAAAACGGCAAATGTCGTCTGTAATGTTTTGTGGCATGCGCCAAATATCGGTGTTGATACGCATGTGTTTCGCAATGCGCATCGATATGGCTGGGTGGATGACACAGACAATACGCCTGAAAAAGTTGAATTAAAACTGTTAAAAAAAATACCGAAAAAATATCATCCAATTGTCAATCATGTAATGGTGTTGCATGGACGATACGTCTGTAAAGCGCTGCGACCCGAATGCGCCAAATGTCCGGTTGCCAAATGGTGTCCGGCCGCAAAAAAATAAACCGCCAAACGGCGGTTTTATTATTTATCTTCTTTCACTTTTTGCAATACTGCGGAAAAAGTAGATTCTGCAACCTTTTTCCCGCCAACCAACGCGATGCCATGGAATTTATATAAACTCATTTTCGTCATTAACAATTCCACATGCAATTCCAATTTATCGCCTGGGCGCACCATATGTGAAAATTTAATTTTTTCCATAGATGTAAAATACCCCAGCATGTTTTCGCGTTCTTCTGGGCTTAATCTGCTGAATGCGACAAAGCAGGCTGTCTGTGCCAATGCTTCGACCTGTAAAACACCTGGCATAATTGGATTGCCTGGGAAATGCCCATCACACCAAAATTCGTCATCGCGCACATATTTAACGCCAACGGCACTAGTGTCGCTGAATTCGCGCACTTCATCAATCAGTCGCATATTACCGCGGTGCGGAATAATCTTTTCAATTTCTTTTGCATCAATCATACTGCTCTCTCTTGTCCTTAATTTTTCATCTGTTTTTTCAGCCACGCATAATGACGCATAAATTCTGTGCCTGGGCCCGCAGGATATCCCATTTGTGATTCGCCATCTGGGACGTTGCGGAATACACCACTGTTTGCGCCAACCGACGCATCATTTCCGATTTTTACGCCATTTGCGACACCAACGTGTCCGCCCAACAAAACTCGGTCGCCAACAACAACCCCGCCGGCCAATCCCACACCGCTGGCCAAGAAACATTCTTTGCCAACAACAACCCCGTGTGCAATCTGGCACAGGTTGTCAATTTTTGTTCCTTCGCCAATTGTGGTATCTGTCATTGCGCCACGGTCAATACAAGTATTTGCACCAACCGACACACGTTCGCCAATAACAACACGTCCTACATGTGGAATAAAGATATTTTTTCCATTTTGACGGGTATATCCGAAACCATCCTTGCCAATAACGGCGTTTGCGTTAATTACGCTGTTTGCGCCAATTGTTGCGTTTTCAATATGCGCGCCACTTTGCACGATTGTTCCGCGTCCCAGAACGACATTTCGCCCGATAAATGCACCTGGGTAAATTTTAACCTCAGGCTCAATCACCGCGCCACGTTCAATTGTGACGAACTGACCGACATAAATTGTGCGTTTTTTGCGGAAAAACACACCGCGTTCTATAAAGGCATGTTTACTGATACCGAATCTTGGTTTTTCGCGATAGATTTCGCCCAAGATTTTAACAATATTACCGCGCGGGCTGTTCGTAATTAACAGTGTCGCCCCTGCTGGCGCATGCTTTGCCATTTCAGGCTGAACCAGAATGACGGTTGCGCGCGTGTTTTCCAACACAGAAATCGGCAGGATTTTGAACGCATTACTGTTCTGTTCTGTTGAATAGAACGCCAACTGTCCCGCCTTTGCATCTGCAATCGGTGCAACCCCGCGCACAGGCGCATTTGCGTCCCCGCGTAATTCCAGACCAAACTTGGTCGCCAATGCGCCGGCTGTTGTTTTACTTGCCGCCGGCATGAACAAAGATTTAATTATTTTCATCATAGCACGCCGATTATAGATAAAAAAAATTCCACATTCCACTTTTTTATAAAAGTTTATATTTTTACTTGCGTTTTGCCATTTCAGCCTTATAATACAAACTGTTCTTAAATAATAATTTAAGGGCGGGGTCGAAAAAACCCCGCCCTTCTACTAAGACATGTAATAACGCAAAGGAGTGTACCAAATGTCTTTTGTATCAATGCCTCGTCAAGACTTGCTGTTGGCCATTGAATCCTTGGCCCAGGAAAAGCAAATTGACCGTGAAATTGTTTTTGAATCGCTGGAAATTGCGGTTGCGAAGATTGCTAAACACAAATATGGCGAAGAATTTAATATCGTTGCGGATATTGACCGTAAAAACGGGGCGATACATGTCAAACGTTTGTTCGATGTTATCGAATCTCCAGAATCTGTGGGCGAAGAATATGATCCGAACACAATGCTGACGGTGGCTCAGGCAAAAAAATATGCGAAAAGTCCTGTTGTTGGCGACGTGGTCGAAGATACATTGCCAGAACCAGAATTTGGTCGTATGGCATTCCAGACGGCAAAGCAAATCATGACGACACGCGTTCGTGACGCAGAAAAGGGCCGTCAGTTCGAAGAATTCAAAGACAATATCGGCGATATCGTCAGCGGTGTTGTAAAACGTATCGAATTCGGCAGCGTTTATGTCGATATTAACGGCAAGGCCGAAGGCTATATCAAAGGCACAGAATTGATTCCAGGTGAACGTCTGAATGTTGGCGACCGTGTACGCGCATTGATTATGGATGTTGCGCGTTCAAATACGGGTCCTCAGATTTTCCTGACACGCACACATCCGATGTTTATGGAAAAACTGTTCACCCAGGAAGTACCAGAAATCTACGAAGGCATTATAAAGATTAAATCCGTTGCACGTGCGCCGGGTTCACATGCGAAAATTGCTGTTGAAACGGCGGATCCTTCGATTGATGCGGTTGGTATGACGGTTGGTATCAAGGGTACTCGTATTCAGCCGGTTATCAACGAATGTCATGGTGAAAAGATTGACGTTATTTTGTATTCCGAAGACCCTGCTGTATTCATTGTTAACGCGATGCAACCTGCCAAGGTCGCGAAAATCATCGTTGACGAAGATACACGCAGCGCGGCCGTTGTTGTGAACGAAGACCAACAGTCTTTGGCAATCGGTCGTCGTGGTCAGAACGTACGTCTGGCATCCCAGTTGACGGGTTGGAACATCGACGTTATGAACGAAGCCGAAGAACAAGAACGTCGCGCCAAGGAATTCAAGGAAAAGACAGAACTGTTTATCGGCGGTCTGGACGTTGATGAAATGATTGCGCAACTGCTGATTACCGAAGGTTTCCGTACAATCGAAGAAATTGCATTCGTTGACATTTCTGAACTGGAAAGCATCGAAGGCTTTAACCCAGAATTGGCGGCAGAATTGCAGAAACGTGCCAAAGACCATCTGGAAAAAGTCGAAAACGATTACATGGACGCAGGCCATAAATTGGGTATGTCCGATGACCTGTTGAAATTTGACTTTATCAAGCGTCCAACAATCATGAAACTGGGCGAAGCCGGCATCAAATCACTGGAAGATTTGGCGGACTTGGCAACAGATGAATTGGTTGAAATCCTGGGCGAAGACACAATGTCATCCCGTTTGGCGGGTCGCGTAATTATGAAGGCGCGCGAACTGGCATACGGCATAACCAAAGACAACGAATAAAAAACACTAAAAACAGACGGAGTTGTTAAAACATGGCAACATTGACACTTGGAAAATCTGTAACAACTGATGCTGTACGCAGCAAAAAAGGCGACGCGGTCTTCGTTGAACGTCGTCGCCGCGTTGTGGCACCAAACAGCAAAGAATTACGCGAAGAACCTACAACGCCTGCCGCGCCAAAAAGTGCGGCTGACGAAAAATTGCGCGCAGTATTGGCCGCGGCCAAGGCTCGCGAAGAAGAACGCAAGGCCCGCGAAGCCGAAGAGGCCGCAGCCCGTGCCGCCCGCGATGCAGAAATTGAACGCGAAAATCGTGAATATGAACAGGTTAAATCCCAGTTGGCTGCTCGCGAAAATGCGAATGTTGCGGACACATCTGATGTTGCCGAAGATGTCCCTGTGCAAAAGCCCAAGGCGACCCCAACCCCCAAGGTATTTACAAACAATGCTGTTGCGGGTGCGTCGCGTCGTGGTCGCAACGCGGACGAAGAAGATACACGTCCTGGTAAATTTAACAACTCTAAAAAAGATTTCAAAAAATCTGGCAAAATCCACCTGAACGATATTGTTATGGGTGGTGGCGATGATGACGATGATGAAATCGGCATTCGTGGTGCAAACCGCCGTCGTTCCGAAGCGTCCTTGAAACGTTTCCGTGAAAAGGCGCGCGCCGTATTTTCTGCCCCACAAAAGGTTGAACATGTTGTGAATCTGGGCGACACAATTACGGTCAAAGACCTGGCGGCTGCAATGGCTGAAAAGGCGGGTAATGTTATCAAAAAACTGATGGAAATGGGCATGATGGTTTCTGTGAACCAGTCTATTGATGCCGACACCGCAGAATTGATTGCAACTGAATTTGGCGCGACAGTAAAACGCGTTGTTGTAAAACCATACGCCGAGATTCTGGAACGTGAACCAAGCCCAGAACGCATGACGCCACGCGCGCCGGTTGTGACTGTTGTAGGACACGTTGACCATGGTAAAACGTCCCTGCTGGACGCGTTCCGCAATGCGAACGTTGCAGCGGGCGAAGCGGGCGGTATTACCCAGCATGTTTCATCGTACGAAGTAAAAACGAAATCTGGTGCCATGATTACATTCTTGGACACACCTGGGCATGAAACATTTACTGCTATGCGCGCCCGTGGTGCCCAGATGGCGGACATTGTTGTATTGGTTGTTGCGGCAAACGATTCTATCATGCCACAAACGATTGAGGCTATTAACCACATCCGTGCGGCAAACGTTCCATTTATTGTTGCGATTAACAAAATCGACCTGCCCGAAGCAAACCCAACCCGTGTTAAGACCGACTTGTTGCAACAGGAAGTTCAGGTAGAAGAAATGGGTGGTGACGTTCAATGCGTTGAAATTTCTGCGACCAAGAAAATCGGTCTGGACAAACTGGAAGACGCAATCCTGTTGCAGGCAGAAATGATGGAATTAAAGGCTGATGCAGAAATGCCGGCTGTTGCATATGTTGTCGAAGCCAAGATGGAAAAAGGCCTAGGGTCGGTTGCGACCGTCCTGATGCGCCAGGGTACATTGAAAATCGGTGATGTATTTGTTGTTGGTGAAACATTTGGACGCGTTCGTGGTTTAATCAATTCCGCTGGCGAACGTGTAAAATCTGTAAAGCCAGGCCAACCTGCGGTTGTTTTGGGGCTGGATTCTGTGCCGGGCGCGGGCGATGAATTGCGTGTTATGGAAAACGAAGCACAAACGCGTGAAGTTGCCGCATATCGCACTCAGCAGGCCAAGGACCGTGCAAACGCGGTTAAACGTTCATCATTGGAAGAATTGTTTGCCAAACGTGACGAGTCCAAAAAACTTATCTTGCCAATCATCTTGCGTGCAGACGTTCAGGGTTCTGTCGAGGCAATTTCTGACATGGTCAAAGACATCACAACGGACAAGGTTGGTGTTGAAATCCTGTCATCTGGCGTGGGTCAAATTACCGAAGGCGACATCCGTCTGGCGACGGCATCTGGTGCGGTAATTATTGCGTTTAACGTACGTGCAGATTCTGCGGTTCGTGATATGGCGCGCAACAACGGTGTTGCTATTCGTTATCACAGTGTTGTATATCGCATCACAGACGAAATCAAAGAAATCTTGTCGGGTAAATTGGCACCTGAAAAGCGCGAAACCTTTATTGGCTATGCGGACGTTATCGCCTTGTTCACCGTGGGCAAGGGCGTACG
>JBKSMY010000009.1:0-34408 GCA_046882065.1 Alphaproteobacteria bacterium
CACGTCTGTGGGTAAATGAACAGTTTTGGACGCCTAGCACACCTAAATGGCTGTACGGTATCCCCGAAGAAGAAATTATGGCTCATCTGGGCGAAAATTTAATATACGATGTGATTCAGCCACGCTATACCCGCCAGTTAATTGATTGGTTTAACAAAAACGGCTTGCACAAGCATTATAATTTTCGTGTAGCATATTTCTTGTCGCCGGAACAGAACCTGGAAACTGCCCGCGCCCGTGCCAACATGCCAAATGACGCGGACGTTCGTCGTACAAACACATGTGACCCGATTGATTTTTTGAACGCTGGTATCGACCCAGATTACATCTTGATGCCGCGTTGTGGGCTGCATAATCCGCGTCTAACGGCGCATGTAAATCGCCTGATTAAGACACGATAACACATATTTGTTGAATTTTCGCAATGCGCCATTATAATATACAGTATGTTAAGCAAAAATATTATCTTTTCATATGTAAATTGTTGGCGCGTTGTCGCCTGATGTGTTTTTGCGTCCTGGGCCCGGCGCGAATATAAATTTGGGCTTTCAATTTATCGAAAAAATCATTAAAATTACAGACAAGAAAAGGTATTTATTATGTCAAACACAGATAAAATTGTTTTAACGGGTATCAAACCCACAGGTATGCCACATTTAGGCAATTATGTCGGTGCATTAAAACCGCTGATTGAACGTTCAAACACGCATAAAACATTTATGTTTATTGCGGACTTGCATGCGTTGAATACGATACATGATGCGTCACAGATACGGCAACACACACACGAAATTGCCGCGTTGTTGGTGGCTTTGGGGCTAAATTTAGAAAATGCGGTTTTGTTCCGCCAATCTGATATAGATGAAATTTACCAGTTGAACACATTGCTGATGAATATCACGCCCAAAGGGTTAATGAATCGCGCCCATTCGTACAAAGCGGCGATGGATAAAAATACTGCTGCTGGTTTGGATGTTGATGCGGGTATTAACATGGGGTTGTACACATATCCTATTTTGATGACGGCGGATATCCTGATGTACAATTCAGACATTGTTCCGGTTGGCGCTGACCAGAAACAGCATGTTGAATTTGCGCGTGATATCGCAGAATATTTTAATCGTACATACGGCAATACGTTCAAGTTGCCAGAACCTGTGATTGGTTCTGATACTGGTTTAATCCCAGGATTGGACGGCCGCAAGATGAGCAAGTCTTACGACAACATCATTCCACTGTTTGCGCCTGAATCTGAATTGAAAAAGAAGATTATGCGCATTATCACGGATTCTAAATTACCGGCCGACAAAAAAGATCCAGATGAATCCACGATTTATCAACTGTACAAACATTTCGCGACACCGGAACAAACGGAAAAGTTCGCTGAAATGTTCCGTGCGGGCGGCATGGGCTATGGCGACGCTAAAAAGATACTGTTTGAACAAATCAATTCAGTATTGGCCACACCACGCGCGGAGTACGAGCGTTTAATGGCGAATCCGGATGAAATTGATAAAATCCTGGCGGCGGGTGCGGAACGTGCGCGCGCGGTTGCGCATGAAACCTTGGCGCGTGTAAAACACGCCATGCTGGGTTAAGTAAATAAAGCAAAGGGGAGAGTCTATGAAAAAAACTATAACATGGATTGGAACGGTTATTGGTGCGGCGGCGGTGCTGGCATTGGCGTTTGGAACATTGGAACGTCGTGCTGTGCCACGCACCGTTGCGGTAAATGGTGAATGTTTGACAACTGCGCCGCGTGATAAAACGGCGATTACGTTGCGTGTATCAACATTAGCACCAACGGCGGTGGCGTCTATGCGCGCTGCGACCACCCAGATGGCCGAAATAACAGAGTATTTGAAAACTCAGCCTGTTGAAATGCAGACAACTCAGTTCAATTCGTATGAAAAAACAGAATGGAATCGTGACGAACAAAAATCAATAACGCTGGGAATTGAAACAACCGTTGCGGTCGAAGTTTCTGCCAACAGCATTGATGTAATCGAAGGTATCTTATCGCGTTTTGCGGGCATGCCGAACGTCTTTTCTGAAAACCTGCGCATGTACACCAGTCCGCAGCGCTTGCAACCAATAATGGAAGAATGTCTGTCTGTGGCGGTTGAAAACGCACGCAAACGTGCAGACGCGATTGTTGCTGGTGACGGCAAACGCGCGGGCAAGTTGTTGTCGGTTTCGTACGGGACGGGTTCTGACAATGTGGCCCAGCCTGTTAACGGTTTATTGCGCACAAAAATGGTGGCGACGGCCGCCATGGTGGACACGTCTGGCACGATTGTCAGCCGTGATACAGATGTATCAGTATCTGTTTCTGCCGTATTTGAAATTAAATAGGTGCAAGAATGGAAAATGCCGTTGCGGAATTTCTGGAATATTTATCAGGGGTGAAGAATTATTCATCCCACACCGCCACGGCATACGAGAAAGACGTACGCGACTTTCTAAATTTTTATGAACGCTTTAATGGTGCGCCGCCGTTTCCATCAGATTTATCTCGTGCAGACACAATCTGTTTTCGTTCTTTTTTAGCAGACCGTCAGAAACGTGAATTGTCTGCCAAATCGACTGCGCGCGCATTATCATCTCTGCGTGGTTTTTATAAATTTCTAGCCAAGAATTATAATGTCAAAAACGATGCGATATCGTTAATATCATCGCCCAAGGTTCCGCGCAAATTATCCAAGGCGATTGATCCGATTGATGTTGAAAACATGCGCGACGCTATTCGTGCGACCCAAACGCGCGAACCATGGATTGCTGCGCGTGACTGGGCATTGGTTGTTTTGCTGTTTGGTTGCGGACTGCGAATATCCGAAGCGTTATCTCTGCGCAATCGTGATATTGCGACGCGTCCAGATGTTTTGCGCATTCTGGGCAAAGGCGGCAAGGAACGGCTAGTGCCTGTTTTGCCTGCGGTATGGAATGCGATTGATAAATATGTATCTGTTCGCCCATTTGGGAACATGCCAGACGACGAATTATTCCGCAGTGTACGCGGTTTACCCATGTCGGCCCGCATGGCGGAAAAGGTTATTGAATCTCTGCGTCATTATCTGCAATTACCAGATTATGTGACGCCCCATGCGCTGCGTCATACATTTGCGACGGCATTACTGTCTGACGGGGCGGATTTGCGCAGTTTACAGGAATTACTGGGGCATTCATCTCTATCCACGACCCAGTTATACACCCGCGTTAACATGGCGGAAATTTCCAGTATTTATTCTCATGCGCATCCACGTTCAAATGATGCGGATTAGACTTGCAATACCTTAAATATCTTTTATAATTCGTGGGGCGAAGACGAAATTGTTCATTTGTGCATTTTTTTTACAAGAATGCAGAAACGAATGATTTTTCTTCGCGGAATCAAGAAACAAACAAAAAATGGAGAAATGAAATGGTATTTGGTTTATTCAAAAAGGAAGACCAGGTTAAGTTAAACAATCCAGTCGTGGTTGAAATTCCATACGGTAACACAACTCTGCGTTTGGAAACGGGTCGCATGGCGAAACAGGCGAACGGTTCTGTCTTGGCGACATTGGGTGAAACGATGGTTTTGGCAACTGTATGCGCGGAAAAGGTTGCTGTCGAAGGTCAAGACTTCTTCCCATTGACTGTTGATTATCAGGAAAAGTTTGCATCCGCAGGTCGCATTCCGGGCTCTCGCGATCGTCGCGAAGGCAAGGCATCGACTGCAGAAACATTGACAGCACGTTTGATTGACCGTCCAATTCGTCCTTTGTTCCCAGAAACGTTTAAGAACAAAGTTCAAGTTATTGCCCAGGTATTTTCATATGACAAAGTGAACCAGCCTGACATCTTGGCTATGATTGCGTCATCTGCGGCATTGGCGTTGTCTGGCGTTCCATTCCAGGGTCCAATTGGTGCGGCGCGTGTTGGCTATGCAGACGGCAAATACATCTTGAATCCATCAAAGAAAGAAACAGAAAATTCTGAAATGGACTTGGTTGTTGCTGCGACCAAAGACGGCGTATTGATGGTTGAATCTGAAATTGGCGAACTGGATGAAAAGACGGTTTTGGGCGCGGTTAAATTCGGTTTTGACGCGCAACAGGCGGTTATCGCTGCTATTAACGAATTGGCAGAACGCGCGGGCAAAGAACGCTGGGCGACACCTGAAAAGACCCCAGAACAGGTTTTGATGGAATCTGATTTTGAACAGTTTGCGCCTGCGATCGAAGCGGCTCTGCAAATCAAAGAAAAATTGGTTCGTTTGGAAACATTGGCTGACATTCACGCCCAGGCCAAGGCACGCATCCCAGAATTGTTCCCAGAAACAGAACGTGCTGCGTCTACATTGGAATCATGGGCGGACGAAGTGGTTGAAAACCTGACTGCGCGCATTATGCGTGGCAACATTTTGGCGGGCAAACCACGCATCGACGGCCGTGATAACAAGACTGTACGTCCGATTGAGATTGAATTGGGTGTAATGCCGCGCGCGCACGGTTCTGCGTTGTTCACACGCGGTGAAACCCAGGCATTGGTATCATTGACATTGGGCGGCGGCAAAGACGCATTACCAATTGAATCATTGGACGGCGCCGAAGAACGCGACTTTATCTTGAACTATAACTTCCCAGGCTATTCCGTTGGCGAATGCAAGGGCTTAAAGTCCCCAGGCCGTCGTGAAATTGGTCATGGAAATTTGGCATGGCGTGCGGTTCATCCAATGGTACCAAGCCGCGCTGAATTTGACTATGTGATTCGCGTAGTATCTGACATTTTGGAATCGAACGGTTCATCATCTATGGCGACCACATGTGGTGCGACATTGGCTATGATGGACGGTGGTGTACCTATGAAACGTCCAGTTGCGGGTATTGCGATGGGTCTGATTAAAGAAGGCGACGATTACGCGATTCTGACGGACATCTTGGGCGACGAAGACCACTTGGGCGACATGGACTTCAAGGTGACCGGTACAGACCAGGGTATCACAGCGTTGCAGATGGATATTAAAATCACATCGATTACATTTGAAATCATGGAACGCGCATTGGCCCAGGCAAAAGACGGCCGTATGCACATCTTGGGCAAGATTGAAAAGGCGATTAAAAAGCCTCGTGAAAAAGTATCTGAATATGCGCCCCAGGCATACATGATGAAAATCAACCCAGACAAAGTTCGTGAAGTAATCGGCAAAGGCGGCTCTGTAATCCAGGCGCTGGTTCGTGAAACAAACACGATTATTGACTTGGAAGATGACGGCACAGTTAAAATCATGGCAACAACCAAGGAAGAGGCTGACGAAGCAATCCGTCGCATCAAAGACATTGTTGCGGAACCAGAAGTTGGCATGATTTATCAGGGTACCGTATCTGGCATGAAAGATTTTGGTCTGTTTGTAAAAATCATGAACGGTTTCGAAGCCATGGTTCACATTTCTGAAATCACGGGTGAACGTATTGCAAAAATCGAAGACACAAAAATCAAAGAAGGCGATACAGTATATGTTCGTTATCTGGGTGCTGACAAACGTGGCAAAACACGCATGTCCATGGTCGGCATTGATCAGAAAACAGGTGAAGAAATCAAGAAATAAGGATATTACATGACACCAGAACAAATTAAATGGACGGACGAACAATGGGCATCACACCTGGGGTGTGATGTCCAGCGCGTTCAAAAAATCAGAAAATATATCTTGGGCAACTATTTTGTTGGCATAGGTCAGGTTGATGGCATGAACAGATATTCATGTGAACTGTACCGAATGAAATATGCACCATCTGGTTTTTCGCGTTTTTATGTGGTCCAGTCATTAAACAAAGACTTTGAAACATCTGCGGCTGCGACAAAATACGCTAACGAAACATTTATTCCAAATATGGAATTATTGCCCAGTGTGGCAAAACTTTCAAATTTGCCGGTTCGCGCGTTGCAAATGTTGCACGTCCAGGAAAAGCAAAAATAGAGTAGGGGGATAAAAATGGATATGGAAGCGTTGATGGCCCAGGCGGCTGAATTACAGAACAAAGTTGCCGCGGCCCAGGAACAATTGGGAAAAACGGTTGTCAAGGGTATCGCCCAAAATGGTGCCTGCATTGTTGACATGACCGGAAAATATGATGTGATTAAATTAACAATCAATCCGGATGTCTTGACCCAGGGTGTCGCTGCGGTTGAAACGGCTGTTGTGGCGGCATACATGGACGCTAAGCAAAAGGCTGACACCATTATCGATAAAGTTATGGGTGACGCCACCGCCGGTATTCCAATGCCATAATGCATATGAAAAAAAATCCCGCAAACGCGGGATTTTTTATTCCGTCACTAATTGTATTGCACAATCTTCTGCGTGTCTAAATGTACCTATGGCATCTGTCTGTTCTACTGTTGCCTCTATATAGCATGTGTTGATTGAATCGCGTGGCGCAGACGAATGTGCAACGTCCCCGTTCCCGTCCACAGGGCATTTGGTGCATTTCCATGCACCTGTCATATCGTTGTAATAACCGTCCAGACACGATGTACACGATGCTGCCCCATTAAGTGAATATTTCCCCGCGGGGCATGTTGGACATGATGTTTCAAGGTGTCTTTCTTTGGCTTGGTATGTGCCGGCATCACAGGGGTTACACGATTCTACTAACATGCCATCATAATAAAAATATTCGCCAACGCCACACGCCACGCACACCCCTTCACTCCTGGGGTCAGAAACCACTGCATCAATTTCAATGCCCTTCATATTTTCGCATACGCTGATACAATTATCATACGCAGTTCCCGTGAAGCCGTAATCAGTGCATTTTGAGGATGCGGATGACCAATTGCTGCCTGTGTCGCACCAGTCCAGAAACTCTTGACATTCTGTCGGTCTTAATGGCGACCCGTCGCCCAAGGAATCCGTTGCCAGACAATCAGGAATTCCGGCGGCATAAATTGCTGACTGCATGTCAGAAGGCCAATCGCAAATTGCCGCGAAAAAGACAGAAGAATGCTGTTCCAGCCACCTATAACATTCGCTGTAATTAAAATCATAGCTTGAACATACGGGTTCAATATAGTTTTCATAATTCCCAGGTGCTACTGGACATGCAGCGTCTGTTAGCGTATAGCGATAAAGTGATTTGAAATATGCGCATCCTTGTTCAATAACCTCAATCTCTACCAAGCTGCAATAGCGCTCATCAGGTTCGCAATTGGTACAATTACCATTCTTGTCGTATTCAGTACATCTATGACATTCACTACATCCTGGGGTGGCTGCAATTGCCACTGCGGGATATGTTTGCAGACAGAATGTCAAAATTAACAGCCTTAGTAAAACAATACATCCTGATTTGCACATATTTTTGCTCCCTTTCATCTGTCAAACACATCTGCGTATACTTTAATTATATAATATCGTTTTGCCTCATCCCCTGCAAGCAAGAAATAACAAAACATTATCGTCCAAAAAACAACCCTGGGTTACCCCAAGGTTGCAATATTAAATATCAAACAGCCCAGAATACTAACTTAACCTATTCAAATAAACCATAGAAACAGTTGTCGATCCATTCGTATGTTCCGACTGTATCATTCATGGATGTGTTTTTATCTGTATAGCATGAATTGATTGAATCTCGGGAATAACTTTGTCCTTCTGGGTCCACCAATCCGCCTTGCAGTGTTGTGTGCAACGAATGTGGTGTCAAACCATGATCGTCGCTTGGGCACGACGTACAAATTGATTTCCCCAATGTGTCTGAATACGTGCCATCTGGGCATGCTAAACATTCTGGTGAACCTGCAATGGGTGCATATGTTCCCTTAGGACAGTTTGTGCACAAACCCGCTCCCGCAGTCGACGTCGCGCCCGCAGCGCATTTCGTGCACTCTGATGCACCGACGAACGAGTATGTCCCCGCCGAACATTGCGTACACGATGTTCTTATATGTCTGCCAATGGATGCCGACTGAGCCGTTCCTGCTGCACAGTTATTACACGATTCTGATGCTTCGTCATAATATTCCCCGCCACCACATGCCAGACATACACCCTCGGACCCGTCAGATTGAATTACGGTTGCAAGTGGATCATCCTTCATATTTTGGCACACTACTACGCAATTATCAAATGTTTCGTCTTTGAAACCAAGTCCTGTACACTTGCTTTCTGCGTTTTCCCAATTGTCGTCTGTGTTACACCAATCCAACAGTTCTTGACACTGGTCTGGTGGTAATGGATCCCCCGATCCAATAACTTCTATCCCTCCGATATATCCGCCTTCACCATCAAGGACCGGACAGTCTTCAATCCCCGACAATACAATTGCTGCCATTAAACGATCGGTTGCCATTATAGAACCTGCAGCCAATTCTGCCGAATCACAAATGGCGGAAAAATATTTTGTTGATTTTGCTTCCAGACACGAAATACATGATGAGGCCCCAGAACATGCCTGCGATATTAACGTGTCCCGGTCCCCGGTTGGTACGCTACCACTTGAACAATGCCCCCCGCTCAGCACAGTCGAATATAACGATTTAAAATGGGTACACGCATCTGGGCAATCCATTACTTCAAGATTGTTACAATAATTAACATCACGTTCACAATCTGTACAACCGGACGTAGAATTATACGCAACACACTTATAACAATCATCACACATCTGAATCGCACCGCTCGCCGATGTTGGCAACATTAAAAATACCGCCAGCAATCCCGCAGCTACTTTTGACATAAAACCTAAGATAAAATCCTTGGAATTTCGCATGTTTTCCTCTCCTTTATATGCCAAAAAAGACACCCAATCTGAATTTGGCACATGTGCTTTTTTCTCTATGCTTTGCATTCTAATGAATCTCACAATTTTTTACAAGGGAAAAATTGCAGTTAAATAAATATCTGTCCCGTCCACTTGTCAACCCGTGGATTGACTGCACCCCGGTGGGGGGAAAAATCCCCGCCATTCGGCGGGGGCGAATTATTCTGCCAACGTTCCAACCGACATAGTAATACGACGAATGCCACTGCTGATAGATTTTTCCTTGTTCACCTTGGCTTTCAAGATTTCGCCGGTGTGATACACATGCGTGCCGCCACACAGTTCGCATGAAACATCGCCGGCTGTAATAACCTTGACTGTTTCGCCATATTTTTCGCCAAACAACGCCATTGCGCCTTTTTTGACTGCGTCTTCCATCGACATTTCGTCATGTTCAACCGGCATGTCCATGGCAATCCATTTGTTTACCAAATCTTCAACTGCCTGTTTTTCATCCGCCGTCATTGCGCGACCAAAACGAAAGTCAAATCGAACAGAATCTGGCGAAACCTTGGAACCGCGCTGTTCAACGTCTTCGTTCAGGACGCTGCGCAATGCCGCCTGCAACAAATGTGTTGCGGTGTGTGCGCGCGCCGTCTGTTGACGTACGTTGGTGTTAATAACGGGCTTAACCACGTCGCCAACCTTTAATTCGCCAACCAATGTTCCTTTGTGTATCACGACATTGTCAACGCGTGCAGCCTCGGCTACATTCATGACGGCATCATCCCCGATTTTCAGTTCGCCGCTGTCGCCCACTTGACCACCCTGGGTGCCATAGAAATTTGTCTTGTCCAACGCAACCTCTACTTCGTCGCCGGCATTCGCAGATTCAACAAATTCCCCGTTGCGCAATATCGACAATACGTTTGAATCCATGTCAATTGGTGCGTACTTTGCGCTGTCATCGGTTGCGGACAATTCAGTCTGCGATTCCCAGAAAATACGCGTTCCGCGTGTGTCCGCGCGTGAACGTTCTTTTTGCTGGGCCATAGATTTTTCAAATCCTGCCACGTCAACATCAATGTTGCGGTCGCGCAGAATCATCTGGGTTAAATCCAATGGGAAACCATATGTGTCAAACAGTTTGAACGCAACGTCCCCTGGCAACATATTGTTGTTCAGTTTTGGAATTTCGTTTTCCAATAATTTCATACCGTTTTGCAACATGTCTGCGAACGCGTTTTCTTCGTTTTGCAGAATTTCAACAACGCGTGTCTGTTCGCGCGCCAGTTCTGGATACGAATCGCCCATTTCTGTAATCAGGGCAGGGTACAATTTTGACAACAATGCACCGCGATGCCCCAGAATCTGGCCATGACGCATTGCGCGACGCAAAATGCGACGAATCACATATCCGCGGTCTGTGTTCGATGGAATTACACCGTCTGCGATTGCGAAACCAACCGAACGCAGGTGGTCTGTAATTACCTTGAAACTGGCAACGTTTTCCGCCGTTTCTGCAACGCCAGTAATGTCGGATACTGCGCGTTTCAAATTCACAAATAAATCTGTGTCATAGTTGTCGGTTTTACCCTGCATAATCGATGCAAATCGTTCCAATCCTGCGCCTGTATCAACGTTTTGCTTTGGCAGCGGTGTCAAATTGCCGTTTGCGTCGCGATCATACTGCATAAACACGTCGTTCCAAAGTTCAACCCAGCGTCCACCGTCTTCGTCCGCTGAACCCGGCATGCCGCCTGGCAAATGTTCGCCCATGTCATAGTGCATTTCTGTACATGGACCACATGGGCCTGTTTCCCCCGCTGACCACCAGTTATCTTTGTCGCCCAACAGAATTGCGTCTTTGCCGGCAACTTTTTTCCAAATCTTGGCGGCTTCATCATCGCTGTAATGTGTTGTCACAACAATACGATTTGGGTCCAAACCAAAAACCTTGGTTAACAATTCCCAAGACATCTCAATTGCGCCTTCTTTGAAATAGTCGCCAAACGACCAGTTGCCCATCATTTCAAAGAACGTATGATGACGACCGTCAAAACCAACGTCTTCTAAATCATTATGTTTACCGCCCGCACGAATACATTTCTGAATGTCGGCAACGCGTGGCGCAAACGCAGGTTCTGTACCCTGCAAAATTCCCTTCCATGGGACCATGCCCGCTACCGTAAACAACAGCGTCGGATCATTTGGTATCAGCGACGCAGATGGAACAATTTTATGCCCCTTGGATTCAAAATAGTCTAAAAAAACCTTGCGGATTTCATTATATGTCATCTTTCTATTCCTTTTATTGTCGGGGGTATTGTATAAATATTGCCCCGCAGTTTCAATCAGATATTTACATTTTTTTGGAAAATTTTATATGCGTTATTCTTGCCCCACCGGGGCGGCATTTTCGGCCGTTAATGCTGCGCGTACTGCAGCATCATACCGCGCAATCGCGTGCTGAATTTGCTGTGTGGTATTTTTTGCTGGTTGCAACGTCATTCCATATTTCACAGGACATGTGTCAATATCGCTTGCGACATAGTTCGTTGTGTCCATGTAAATAGGGGACGCACATTCGTTGTCATGTCGCGCAACAATGTTTAATGCCGACCACATCATCATATCAACAGGTGGTCTAAAAGACAGGGATTCATCCACATCTGATATGCTTTGTAATGCGTCGTTCAACACGTCGCCCAGTCGCATAATCGCGGCAAAGCGCACCAGGGTACCCGCCAATCCAACATGTGGCCGAGCCAAATACACGTTTTCATTGTCAACTGTATAATTTGTGCCGTCGCGTACCACGCGCAATACATCAACCAGTCGTGTGCGAATAACCGCCATATTTTGAATGACCGCAAAGTTATTCTCAGAAACATCTGGTATGTTCAGATTGGTTAAAATGTCATCGTCATCTGCGAAAATAAACCAGTCTGATTTTAATTTGTGCCTACGAACAAATTCTATTATCGCCAGTCGTGCGCGCAACTGACCCATATTATGTGTTCCATTTATCACATACAATCGTCCACGATACCCCAGTTTACGGATTTGACGTTTGCGAACACGGACATCAGGGTTGTCGTTGTACACAACCAGTATAAATTTATTTTTCATGCGCGCCAACCCAGGAATCGACACCCCCAGGTATTCATCATAAAACGTGGTCAGCCCCACAATAATTTGCGCTTTTTTCGAAAACATAAAGGAATCTTAGATAAAAATTTCATAAATTGCAATTGTATAGTTGTTTGTGGTATAATTAAACCAATAACGGGGGAATGGTACATGAAACCTACAATGTTGTTTGCGATTGTTTTGTTAACATCAATTGTTTTGATGACGGCTTTTGATATAAATCTGTCGCCAACAACACCGATTACACTCAGTGCTGATGCCGCGCCAACTGCGTTGTTTGTCTGCCCCGCGGCCAGTAACACATGGGACATGTTGGCGAATGGCCTGGGACAATTTACAAAGCCCCTGATAATTGCGTTTTTCTTTGCGGTTATATTGCTGTGCTTTTCGTGGGCATGGGCAATGTACCAGAATTTATTAAAGGACAAATTTGTTCGTGACGCATTCAAGAAACCTTGGGCCGCTACAAAGGCGCTGTTCTGGGCATTGGTTGTTATTTTGCTGTTGGTAAAAACGCCGAATTATTTCAGAACGGTACATGTTACCGGTACAAACACAAACTGGGTGCTGTGCGAAAGTAATACACCCGGCGCGCGTGCTGTCCGTGCAGATGCGGTTCATCGATAAAACCTAGGCATGAAAATAAGGGTTGTTCTGTTTTAACCACGCAATTGTGGTGTCCATTCCATGTCCATGAACAACCGCCGTATCATCAGGTAAATTCATGTTGTAAATATTAGCGATTGATTTTATCAACATGTTCAAATCCCCACCCGGCAGGTCATATCGCCCAATCCCAGACTGGAACAAAGTATCGCCAATCACTAAAACTTTTTCATCTGGGAAATGATACGCCACACCACCCGGCGTATGTCCTGGTGTTTCAATTATGTCCATAACCAGACCTGGCAGAATTTCCGTGCGCTTTAGTTCCAACGCTGTTGGACGCACATCATCAACACTAATTTTTGGCAACCCAAAATATTCCAGCAAATCATTGCCCCAACCAACCAATCTAAAATCGCCGCTATGCAGATACCATGGCGCCTTGTATTTTTTTGCCAACGCCCCCGCACACGCAATATGATCCGGATGTCCATGTGTTGCATAGATTGCGCGCAACTTTAATCCGCGTTCGTCCAGAATTTTAATCCAGTCTTCCGCATGTCCCCATGGGTCGAAAATCACACACGCATCCCCCACAGTCGCCAGTACGGACTGAGTGTTTTGTGGGGGCATTTGAAACAATTCAAACTTACTGTTTTTCAGGTTTTGCATTTTTGCGTGCTGTTGATTTTTTTACTGTTTTCTTTGCTTCTTTTTTACCGAAAACAATTTCACGGATTTCTGCGCCGGTCAATGTTTCGCGGTTCAGCAATTCATTTGCCAGTTTTTCAACTGTCTTTTTATTCTTGGTCAGATGTTTTGTTGCGTCTGCATGCGCCGCATCTAACCATGCGCGAATTTCACTATCAACCAGTTCGGCTGTCTTTTCAGACGCATTTTCCAGCGCACCACGCACGCCAAACGTTCCAACCTGGTTAATTGCCGGCAACCCAACTTTTTTAGACAAACCAGCGGTTGTGATTGAATATCGTGCCAGACGTGTCGCCATCGCAATATCGCTTTCTGCGCCGGTTGTAATTTTGTCGGCGCCAAAGAATATTTCTTCTGCACATCTGCCCGCCAGCGCGATGGACAGGTTTGCGCGAACCTCGGCCAGCGTCATAGAAACCTTGTCGTCAATCGGCAGGTGCTGCACCATTCCCAGTGCGCGTCCGCGTGGAATAATCGTCGCTTTGTGTACAGGATCTGCAACATCTTCGTACATCATGCTGACGAATGCGTGTCCTGCTTCGTGATACGCGGTCAGTTTAATATCTTCTGGGCGCATCTTGCGGATTTTACGCGGTCCCATAATAATTTTATCACGCGCTTCTTCGATGTCGTCTGGTGTGATTTTATCGCGCCCATTGCGTACGGCGTGTAATGCTGCCTCGTTCAACAGGTTTTCCAAATCTGCGCCTGAAAACCCGGTTGTGCCACGCGCAATATCCTGCAGATTAACATTATCGCCAATTTTTACTTTCTTGGCATATAAATCCAGGATTTCACGACGTCCCGCCATGTCCGGCAATTCAATATAAACCTGACGGTCAAAGCGTCCCGGACGCAGTAATGCCGCATCCAACATATCTACACGATTTGTTGCACCGATAACAATAATGCCTGTGTCATTTGCGAATCCGTCCATTTCAATCAGCAACTGATTCAATGTCTGTTCGCGGTCTTGGTCATTGTATGAATGTGTTGAACGTTTTTGACCAATCGCATCAATTTCATCAATGAACAAAATACAAGGCGCATTGCGTTTTGCCATTTCAAAGATTTCTTTTATCTTGGCCACACCCAGCCCAACAATAATCCCTGAAAAATCAGAACCCGATGCTGCAAAGAAAGGTACATTTGCTTCGCCTGCAATCGCACGCGCCAACAATGTTTTACCTGTGCCTGGTTGTCCCGACAACAATACACCACGCGGCACACGCGCCCCCAGTGATTTATATTTGTCCTTGTTTTTCAAGAAATCAACAATTTCGGATAATTCCTGTTTTTCGGAATCGATACCTGCAACATCTGCGAATGTAGTTTTTGGTTTGCCTGTGGCAATTTTTGTTGGGTTTTGACCAATCAAACTACGGCTAAGTCCACCCGCTGCGCCACCACGACGGAATCCGCGCAAAATCCAGAATATGAACAACAAAGTCAACGCCAACGGCGCAAATGTTGCGACTGTATCTAACCAGCCGCGCGAAGTATCAATTGTAATCGCCGTGCCAGATTCCGACAGTTTTGCCAACATTTCTGGGTCGTATGTGATTGTTGCGGTGTATTTTGTGCCGTCTGCCAATGTACCGGCCGCGTCGTTCCCGTTAATCGTCATAGTTTTGATTTCTGGTGCGCGACGCAGAACGTCCGAAAAAGACAGTTCAACTGGTTTGCTTTGAACGACACCAGGTGTGCCAACCATCGCATTTGGCGCAAAGCCGCCAAACAAAAACATGCGCGCCACCATTGCGACAAACAGTACGCCAAAGAACATTAAAAACCAATTTGCCTTGTCGCCACGTTTTTGATTATTTTTTTGATTGTTTCTTTTCAAGTCTTTTAATTTTTTCATTTTTCTTCCTGATACTTGTTTTTGCACCTTCGGGTACGATTAAAATCTGGCTGCCATGTCGCCGAACTGTACAATGCCCCAATGTAAATTGACAATTGTCGTGCAATTTACTTAGTGCGAATTCCAACGAATTCAAGCGTGGCTGATACTGATTCCCCCCGATGGTCTGAATTAACATTCCCAGCAACTTTAGACTAATATGGGGCGGCACGTCAAATAGAAAAGAATCAGAAAACAGCGCATATCCATCGTACAAAACAGACTTGATACGCATTGTCACATCAGATTCCAGCGCATCGCGCGCACGTCCCAGATTTTCAATCGCCAACAAGATTCTGTCATCTGAAATTCCTAATTTTTCAGACAGTAAATAACGATTTTGTCGAATTTTTACACGCGTATATTTGTCGTCAAAATTCATTTCGTCATCGAAATATTTGATATTGTTGCTTTGGCAATATTCGATTAACTCCTTGCGAAAAACATTCAGTAATGGACGTACAATTTTAATTCCATCGCGATATGATTCTGCCTGTATCCCGGCCAGACCCACAACGCCGCTGCCACGTCCCAGATTCATCAAAAAGGTTTCAATTTGATCGTCTGCTTGATGTGCAATCATTAACGCATCAATTTTATTTTCGTGACAGAAATCAGTCATGAATTTATATCGTGCTTGTCGTGCGGCGGATTCAATACCATTGTCTGGTTTATTGTCAGTCCAATGAAAAATATGACACGGAACACCTAATTTTTCACACGTTTGTGCGACGTATTCTGCCTCAACGTCTGCCATGTCGCGCAGATGGTGATGAACATGTAATGCCACGATGTCCATGTTTTGTTTTGCCAACCAATGCAACAGGCAAATTGAATCCACCCCGCCGCTTACTGCAACGGCGACCCGTTGGGACAAGTATTTACGAATAAAATCTAAAAACTTTTCATTCATTGTATGGGTATTTTATGTTATAATTTACAAAAATAAAGGAAAAAGAAATGTCATGCAAACTAAAATCAATTGCGGTATATTGTGGGCATCAAATGGGTTCTGACCCCCAGTTCAAGCGTGATGCGCGCGCGGTCGGTCGTATGCTGGCAAAAAACGATATTCGTATGGTATTTGGCGGTGGTGATGTTGGTTTGATGGGAACTGTTGCGTCGGGGGCATTGGCGAATGGTGGTGATGTTATTGGCGTTTCAACTGATGACGTAATCGCAATGCAGGAACCTGCCCACGATGGAATCAGCCTCCAGGTTGTTGACGGTGTTAACGAACGTAAACAGATTATGTTTAATGAATCTGATGCCTTTATTATCTTGCCGGGTGGCATCGGAACATTGAACGAGTTGACGGACATTCTGACCATGCAGCAAATTGGCGAAACGACCAAGCCTTTATTCTTTTTGAACACGAACGGCTTTTGGAATCCATTGACGCGCTTAATCAGACATATGCGAAAAAATGGCTTTGTCGTCAAAACGGACAACTATAATATATTCAGCGCAGAAACGGTTGCAGAATTGAAGAAACAAATTATGAAATACTAAATTTCAAATACTTTATCGCGTGACGTTGCGCCATGTATTAACTTGATGCTGGTCTTTGGAACATTGTAATGTTCGGCCAGCATTTTTATCACGTCCGCGGTTGCCTTGCCATCTGTGGGGGCGGTGGTTGTATGCACGCGTACGACACCATCAGGTTGTACTTCGACCCGATTAAGTTTTGCTCGTGGTATAACGCGGACGTTGATTTTCATTTTTTTATTTGAACTCTGATGTTAATTCGATGAATGCAGGTGTTCGTTCGCCAGACACTAAATGCAGGTGAAAATGGAAAACAGATTGCTTTACAAATGGTGCGTTTGCGCCCGCGTTCGCCAGGCAATTAAATTCGCATTCAATTCCCAGTTTGTCTGCTGTTTTTGTAAAACATTCCCAGAAACCTGCTTGTTCTGCGGCAGATGCATTTTTTGTAAAATCCAAGATGTTTTTGTATGGGCCCTTTGGAATAACCAAAACATGATTTGAAAACATAGGGTTAATATCATGAAAACTCATTGCGAAATCATTTTCATAAACCTTATTTGTTGGAATTTCTCCGCGTATCATTTTGGCAAAGACGTTATTGTTATCATACATATTTTAGCCTCTTTTTTATTTCTCAAAAAAGAATATTACAAAACAGACTTGAAATCAACATGTTTTGGATTATCTAATGCTTGTACGGAATAGAAACTCATCATAAATATATTGAGTTTTCAAATTTTTATTATACTATTCTGTATCATATTATTTCTCAAGGAGTTTTATTTATGTTTAAACCATTACACAATTATGTTCTGCTAGAAAGGATAGCAGAAGAAACAACAACGGCTGGTGGAATTATTATTCCGGATAATGCGCGTGAAAAACCATCTCGTGGTCGCGTGATTGCGGTTGGTGCGGGACTATATGACGGAGATGAGTTGATTCCTATGAGTGTCCAAGAAAATGACGTTGTGTTATTTGCAAAGTGGGCACCATCTGCAAACGAAATTAAACTGGATGGACATGATTATGTGTTGATAAAAGAAACAGATATTTTAGGAATTATTAAATAAGGACACACACAATGGCAAAAGATATTATTTTTGATACAGATAAAATGGCGGCGGGTGTTGATAAATTGGCAAACGCTGTGAAAATTACAATGGGTCCCAAGGGCCGTACAGTTGTGATTGAAAAATCGTATGGCGCACCTGTTGCGACCAAAGACGGTGTTACTGTTGCCAAGGCGGTATCATTAAAAGATCCTGCGGAAAACATTGGTGCGCGCATGGTTCAAGAAGTTGCTAAAAAGGCTGGTGATGATGCGGGTGATGGTACAACGACTGCAACGGTGTTGGCGCAAAAATTGATACGCGAAGGTCGCCGTGTAATTGCCGCTGGTATGAATCCGATGGATGTAAAACGTGGTATTGATTTGGCGACATCTGCGGTAATCGCAGACATTGAAAAACATGCGCGTCCAGTAAAAGACAGCGCGGAAATCGCCCAAGTTGCGACAATTTCTGCAAATGGCGATGCCGACATTGGTGAAAAAATTGCAAACGCTATGGCGCGTGTTGGCCAAGAAGGTGTAATCACCGTAGAAGAAGCCAAAGGTCTTGAAACAGAAATTGATGTTGTCGAAGGCATGCAGTTTGACCAGGGCTTTATGTCGCCATATTTTGTCACCAACAGTGAAAAAATGTTGGCTGAATTGGATGGTGCGCAAATCTTGGTTTCAGAAAAGAAAATCACAGGGCTTCAGGCATTGTTGCCAATCCTTGAACCGATTGCCCAGGCTGGTAAACCATTGTTGATTATCGCAGAAGATGTCGAATCCGAAGCGTTGGCGACATTGGTTTTGAACCGTCTGCGTGGCGGATTAAAGGTATGCGCGGTCAAGGCCCCAGGCTATGGCGATCGTCGCAAAGAAATGTTAAAAGATATTGCGATTCTGACGGGTGCAACAGTTATATCTGATGATATGGGTATGACATTTGAAAACATTACACCGGCGGTGCTGGGGTCTGCTAAAAAGGTTGTTGTGTCCAAAGATTCTACATTGTTGGCACACGGGGCAGGGGACAAGAATGCAATCTCGGCCCGTGCGGATGAAATTCGTAATTCTATTGCATCTGCGTCCAGCGATTATGACCGTGAAAAATTGTCAGAACGTTTGGCTAAATTGGTTGGTGGTGTCGCCGTTATCAAGGTTGGTGGCATGACCGAAGTCGAAGTAAAAGAAAAGAAAGACCGTGTTGACGACGCATTGGCGGCAACACGCGCAGCGGTATCTGATGGTATTGTTGCAGGTGGCGGAATTGCATTGGTTCGTGCTGTGTCTGCGCTGAACGATTTGCATGGTGCAAATGCGGATCAAAATGTTGGCGTTGATATTGTTCGTCGTGCAATTGTCGCACCTTGTGCCCAGATTGCAGAAAACGCGGGCAAATCTGGTGAAATTGTTGTAGGCAAAGTAATGGAATCATCTGATTATAACTTTGGTTATAACGCCCAGACAGATGAATATGTTGATATGATGTCTGCTGGCATTATTGACCCAGCCAAGGTGGTTAAAACCGCAATCGCAGCGGCGGCATCTACGGCGGGCGTAATGTTAACGACGGGTGCGGTTATGACAGAAATTCCCGAAGAAAAAACATCCACACCACAAATGGGTGGTGGCATGCCGGGTATGATGTAAAAAAAAATCCCCCGTTTGGGGGATTTTTTTGTGAATTGAATTTATGAAATTTTTTCAACGCGACGAATACGGCGTTCAATTGCGTCAAACGGACTTTCCAGGAACGTTTGTGCACACAGGAACGCGACTTCGATGTCAATATCATCGGCGGCCAATGCCAAAACATTTGTGTCATCGTGAAAACGGTCATCGCGTGCCTGACCTGGTGTGTCGCAACGCGATGCGCGAATATGACGATAACGATTTGCAGCAATCATAACGCCGGCACCTGTGCCACAAATGATAATACCGCGCGAATCTGGTGTGTCTTCCATCGCTTCTGCCAACGTCGCAGCCACGTCTGGGTAATCAACAGATGTATTCGGATCATCTACTCCCAGATTGACAACATTATAGCCCGCCGCCGCCAGCATTTCGATTAAGTATAACTTCAGTCCAACACCACGATGATCTGCGGCTATAAAAACTTTGGATACAGTTTTATTCATTTTTCCTTGTCCTTTCTTTTCTGTAATTTGCATTCCAAACCGGTGTTGCCTGTTATGTTCAGCGTGCGATAAGACAATGTGCCAACCATTCTTGCTGCGCTGAAAATATTCGCAGTATTTACGGTTGCAGGCCCTTCTAATTCGCCATGCAGGAACAACACAGGTGTTTTAACTTCGCCGACAACACGTCCGCCACGACCGATAACAACGGTTTCTGCGGTAATATTACCAACCACTTCGCCATGAATCTGAACGTTATGGTCTGTTTTTATGTCGCCTGTTAATTTACATCCTGCACCAATAACGGTTGGCGACTGCTTTTCTGTTGAATTAGTAAATGCCAGCATTTTATTCATCCTTTACAAATTTTGTTGGATCAAACGGTGAACCCTTGTACCGTATTTCATAGTGCAAATGTGGGCCGGTTGAACGCCCCGAAGAGCCCGCCAATCCAATTACCGTTCCTGGACGCACCCAGTCGCCACGCGACACCAAAATTTGGGACAGGTGTGCATACAACGTTGTGAATCCCAGACCGTGGTCAATTTCAACCGTTGTGCCATAGCCCACGCGTTCACCCGCGGACACAACGCGTCCTGGGGCGACGGCTAACAATTCAGTTCCAATCTTGCCCGCAAAGTCGATTCCACGATGTTTCTTTGGTTTGCCTGTAAATGGATCTTTGCGCGTGCCAAAGTTCGATGTGATACGCGAATTTACCGGCTTGCCCAATGGCAAAATTTCATTCAGTCTGCGCAATCCGTTCCAACTTTCCAAACCGTCGGCCAATTTCTGATATTTTTCATCTAAATTTTTATCAAATTCAATAGGCGTGAATGCAGAACCCACCAATGGATTGGTATACTTGTTCGCGTTACGCAACAATGTTGTCTGATTCAGTCCCAATGTCACCAATGTACTGTTAATACGTTTAATGTTTTTTTGTAGTTCTTCGGTGTTTTCTTTGGTCAACGCAGACACCGTGTCAACAATGACATTA
This sequence comes from Alphaproteobacteria bacterium, assembly GCA_046882065.1. Lineage (GTDB taxonomy): Bacteria > Pseudomonadota > Alphaproteobacteria > Rs-D84 > Rs-D84 > Enterousia. Next base: position 20,807 of record JBKSMY010000009.1, read on the forward strand.
TCTGCATCCGCAATCTGCACAACAGTTTCGACCATTTGTGCGTTGCGTTTTTTTAATTCTTCATTTTCTGCGCGTGTTAATTCGTATTCAGCCGACAACTCAGACATTTTTGTGTATTCTGGTGTAAATTCTTCATCGCGCAACATTTCGACAATACGAGTGCGCAGAAAGTCCAGTTCGCCCCATGTTTTAATGCGCGAATTCATCAGTTTTTCACGTTCGCCTTCTTTCAAGTCTTTTGCGTTCAAGACCTTGTCATCGATAACGTTCAAATCGCGTACCAGATTATTATATTTCGTTAAATATGTCTGCAAATCGGACATGTGACGTGTATGTGTTGCGCGCGCTTCTTCTAATTGTTCTGTGCGTTTTTGCAACAATGGTCGATGATAAACGAATACATATGTAGACCATGATGCCCACAAAATTAAACCCATCTTGCCGCAAAAGCGTGTAAAGCGCCAAAAGCTGCTTTGTTCATATGTGTAAACATTACCGCGCGGTGTATCCATTACAGTAAATTCGCGTGGCGGAAATATACGCACAATCACGCGCCAAATGGCACGAAACGGGGATGTTACAAACGCCCACAGGGACGTAAAATATCTTGTTATAAAGTTTATCATTTCTGGGACAGTCTAGACAAAATATCCGCAATAGTCAAGCCGTCGCGCAAAACAGGCTCGTAATTCATTGGTTGCCCGCGATGTATTACAGAAATCCCGCGCGACCCCAATCGTCCCGATATCAACACGCGTTCCGCCACATCTCGTGCGCCAAACAGCGGCAAAATCGTTATGTCACCCAATTTTTTTGACATTTCTGCGACGACGCGTGCGACTGTTGTTGCGTCTGTAATAATACAAAACGTTCCCATTGGTCGTACACGCGCGATACAGCGTGCCACCCATGCCCCCAGGTCTGCATTATGATGCGCATTGTGTTTTGCCGGGGTGCCATTAAAATAGGGCGGGTTTGTTATGACTAAATCAAAAGTACGCGTTGTACGCCAAGTGTTTATATCTGCATTTATCAGTTCAATATTCGCGCCATTTAATTCCGCATTGTTGCGACATGCGTCTAACATTTCGTCCGATGTATCAATCCCGGTAATGACTGCATCTGGGTTGTGCGCTAACAAGCACAGGGACACCCCGCCACTTCCGATACCGACGTCCAACACGGTTTTTGCGTCATTTGGCGCAAACGCCGCCAACCACACCGCATCAGATGTAGGATTGTAATGCCCCCGACGCATTTTGACGCGCCCGCCTACCAGGGTAAAAATTTCTTGTTTTATGCTCATACACATTTATAATAAAACAACAAAAACAAAAGGCAAGTTTATGTTGAACGATTTTATCATAGTTGAAAGTGCCATCAGCGCGTTTAATAATGCAGCCCTGTGGATGCCTGCGTTTTTATGGTGGACAATTTTGTCTTTGCCTTTGTTCGTTGTCATCTATTGGTGCGCGGACGCGATTATGGCACGCATTGGGTGGAACCGTGAAAATATATCAAAGCGCGCTATGTTATGGGTTGCCGGATTAACGTGCGCATGGGTTGTTATGTTTGGCGGTAATTATGCCGTCCTGCGCGACAGTTTATCTGTTTTGCCAATCATGACCGCCACGATTTTGTTTTTAACGTCTTTGTTTGTTTCTTCGCATTTGCGTGATTGTCCATTGCCACGCATGACATGGTGGCGTTGGGTTTTGGTTGGGCTGTTAATTACAGCAGTAGGGATGTCTGACATTCATGCGTGGTGGGGTCCATTGTTGCAGATTGGTGCTTTATGTCTTGGACTTGGCTTGGGGCGTGTTGCGCATGCGTCTATGCGGCCATTCGGTGGAATGGTTTTAATTATGATGATGGTTGCGATTGCGATATTGATGCAGCCCGAATTTTTCAGATTTGGTCAATTAGGGAATTTAACTGCGGTTCATTTGTTGGCGATGTTGGCGTTAGGGTGCGTATGTATGATGACGATTGCCGTCCAGAATATAAATCCACGCAAAAAAATCCGTCACAGCGTATACGTTAAACTAAAGTGGTTGATGCGTGTGGTTTGTGCATTGGGTATGGCATTGTTTATATTGACCGAGGCTGTACCTGTCTTTATCGGTACGATGGTTGCGGTATTTTTGTCAGTTGCGATGTCAGTATGGCACACAGACCGTGTTGATGTTGGTCTGGGCGACAAAATGTTTGTGATTGCATTGATGATATTTGGTGCAATAACAGTTATGCCTGTAATAACATCCATTGGTATCTTGTGTTGGACGCATACAGACAGTGTAAAAATTTGGGCTGAAAGCAAGCGCTTGTTATAATTTGTTATATTTATTTAATAACAATTTATCTTGATATAATATATTATAAACCCGTTAATAATTAAAAATAACGGGTTTTATTATGGCTATACATCCAACTGCAATTATTCATCCTGACGCCAAACTGGGCGCAGATTGTAAGATTGGTCCATATTGTATTGTGGGCGCAAATGTGGTCTTGGGCGACCGCGTAGAATTGGTTTCTCATGTTGTAATTGACGGCAAAACATCGGTCGGCGATGATTCTATCATTTATCCATTTGCCGTTGTCGGTGTAATGAGCCAGGACCTGAAATGGCAGGATGAAGCCACTATGACGGGCGTTCGCATTGGTAAACGTTGCAAGATTCGCGAATACGCGACCATCCATTCTGGCACACCTGCATCCGACGGTACTGTTATTGGCGACGACTGTCAGATTATGGTTAATGCGCACGTTGCGCACGATTGCCGCGTTGGCAACAGCGTTGTTATGTCTAACCTGGTGCAACTTGCAGGACATGTAGAGGTTGAAGATTTTGCGATTATCAGTGGTGGTGCCATGGTTCTGCAATTTGCGCGCATTGGCCGCAACGCATTTATTGGTGGCATGTCTGGTGTTGGTAATGATGTATTGCCATACGCAATTTACGACGGCAGTCCACGCGCAGTATACCGCACAATCAACCGTGTTGGTCTGATGCGCCACGGCTTTACGAACGAAGATATGCATGCAATTCATTCTGTGTATTCTGCGGTATTTAACGGCGGCGAAGGTACGGTATCGGAACGTCTGGCCAAGGTTCGCAAGGAAGTTAAAAACAACAAATATGCAATGGATGCGATTGACTTTATTGAAAACCGTTCCAAACGTGGTATTGGCACATCTAAAAATGCAGAATAAGAAACAAACTGTTTTCATCATCTCGGGCGAGGTTTCAGGCGACGTTCTGGGCGGTCGCATAATGTCTCAAATGCCAGATACTAATTTTATCGGTATTGGTGGCGAAAATATGGCGGCGGCGGGTCTGAAATCGCTGTTCCCTATGTCTGATTTGGCAGTTATGGGCATTGTCGAGGTTTTAGCCCACGCCCGCACACTAACACGTCGTATAAAACAGACGGTCGATGCGATTATTGAAACTAAACCAGATGTTGTTGTATCAATTGATGCGCCTGGTTTCGCAAAAAGTGTTATCAAACAAATTCGCAAATCCCCGGATGGGCAAAAACTGATTGCAAACGGTTTGCGTTTTCATCACGTTGTTGCGCCCCAGGTATGGGCATGGCGACCAGGGCGCGCAAAGAAATACGCACGCACATTTGATAAACTGTATGCTTTTTTTGATTTCGAAGTTCCTTATTTTACCAAACATGGTCTGGAAACTGTTGCTGTTGGGCATCCAATTGCAGACGGATTGATTGGAAAATATAAACGCAATAAGAAGACATCTGAAAAAATAATCACACTGGTTCCTGGCAGCCGCATGTCCGAAGTGAAACGTCTTTTGCCGTTAATGCGCGATGTCGCTGAACGTATGTCACGCGATGGCTATATGGGGTACAAATTTGTGATTCCAACCGTCGAAACAACTGCGGAATACGTTCGCAACGAAATCGCACATTGGCGCGTAAAACCAACATTGGTTCCGTCTGGTGAACGTTATGATATTTATTCCAAGACATATATTGCAATCGCGGCCAGCGGTACAGTATCTGCAGAATTGGCAATGTTGCATGTGCCAACAATTGTTGTGTATCGAATGAATGCGATTACAACTATGATTGCTCGTTTGCTGGTTAACATAAAATGGGTGTCCTTGGTTAATATTTTGTTAAATCGAACTGTGTACCCAGAACTTTTGGGTCCAAATGCAACGGTTGAAAACATTATGAACGCCGTTCAACAGTTGACTATCCCATCAAAACGCGAAAAAATGATTTCTGACTTAGAAACGGCGGATAAATTATGGTTGCCGGATTTGCATGGTGCTGCATCCGTGATTGCAGATGGTATTAAAAAATCCGCATAATCGCGGATTTTTATTTACATAAAATTCACAGGGTTTACATCTATTTTTACACGAATATTAGCGGGTTGTTTTACTTTGCTAATCCAATGTGCGACCGCTGGCTGCAGCGCGGCTGTTGCGCCACCTGCGACCAAGAATCGCATACGATACCAATTTCGTATTTGATATATTTGTGCGGCGATTGGTCCCATTATTTTTGCGCCTGATATTGCGGGCGCGGCGGCTGCTAAATCGGCACAGTATTTTTGCAGGACGGCTTCCTTTTCGCCTTCGACAATAATCGCGATTAGTTGACCGTATGGCGGCATTTGTGCTGCGCGCCGCCCCGCCATATCACTCACCATAAAATCGTCGCGTGCGCCCGAACAAATGGCTGTCAAAACAGGGTGGTCTGGTTGATATGTTTGCATCATAACGCGCCCTGGATTAGTCCCGCGCCCCGCACGCCCCGCCACCTGAAACAGTTGTTGAAATGTATGTTCGCCTGCGCGAAAATCCGTGCCAAATAAACCCATGTCGGCATCGACCACACCAACCAATGTCAGGTTTGGAAAATGATGGCCCTTGGCCAGAATCTGTGTGCCGATAACGACATCGATTTCACCGTTTTCCATTTTATGAACCAGTCGTTCCAATGCCTGACGTGAAGTAATAATGTCGCTGGACACCAGGGCTGTTCGCGCATTTGGAAACCGTGCGTTTACTTCTTCTTGAATTTTTTCCAGTCCCACACCACGCATAGACACTTCGGCACCGCAATCTGGACAAATCTTGTTTAATTGTGCTGTGCGTCCACACATATGACACAGTAATTTTCCCACACGCTTGTGATATGTCATTCCAACACTACAGTCTGGACATGTTGCGGTCCATCCACATTTTTTACATTGTACAATCGGCGCAAATCCGCGTCGATTTATAAACAGCATTACCTGATGTCCTGCGTCAATTGTTTCGGATATTGCCTTGCACATCGGTGTTGATAAAAATCCAGTCTGTTCGGTCCCGTTCAACATGTATTTATCTGGTCTATTTTCGCGCAGGTCAATGGTGGTTATGTCTGGCATTTGCGCCCCACCAAAACGTGACGTTAATTTCAGTCGCGAATACTTGCCAACGTTAACGTTTTCCAGTGTTTCTGCGGCTGGTGTCGCGCTGGCCAGTACAACTGGGAAACCTGCGATTTTTGCGCGCAGAATTGCCATGTCGCGCGCATGATAATTGCCCATGTCTTCTTGCTTGTATGATGTGTCGTGTTCTTCGTCTATTACAATCAGTCCTAAATCTTGCCAGGGCAAAAACAGTGCGCTACGCGTTCCTACGACCATTTTAATTTTGCCACTTAAAACACCGTGCCAAATTTCACGTCTGCGGGCGGCGGTCAGGTTGCTGTGCCACACAACAGGTGGCGCACCAAAACGCGATTCAAAACGTGACATAAATTGTGCGGTCAGGGCGATTTCTGGCATCATCAATAAAACAGATTTTCCGTTATTATATGTACGCCATGCGGAATCGAAATAAACCTGAGTTTTGCCGCTGCCTGTGATTCCGTCCAGCAAATGCACCGAAAAACCACCAACACTAATTTTGTTGCCAATTGCATCGGCCGCCGCCTGTTGTTCGTTGTTCAAAATCACATTCCCAGAATCGCGATATTTATATTCTGTGACCGATCGTGTGCGCACTTGTTCGCCTGCTGGAATCAAGGTGCCATTTTTTATCATTGTGCGAACAACCGCCCCAGATACGCGGGCAATATTTTGAATATCGGACACCGTCATTGGATCGTTGTCATTGGATGAAAAAGCATCCATTACCGCCATACGATTTTGCGTCATCCGCGTATCAGAATCAAAGTCAAAAGAATACAGCGTCTCCGTTCGTGGTGGTAAAAACGCGTCTGGGATATTTACAATCAATCGCAGCACGGTTCCTGGTGCCATCAATGTCCAGTCCGACATGCGTTTAATCCATTGTAAATCTGTGATATTTAATCGTGCATCATGCACGGCAACCACGTCGCGAATTTTGTTTTCTGGTAAATTACTGTCGCCGATACCCCAAACAACACCAATGCATGGTCGGTTCATAACACGCACCGACACAAACGTGCCAATATCAGCAGCCGCAGTCAAGCGATAGTCATAGCCTGCGTTGGGGATATTTGATATCAAGACCTTTACGATTGTGCCAGAATTAAACATACTCATAAAGTACTTGTTTTTTTCTTTTTTTTCAATACCATTTATGGCATAAATTTTGCGGGGGTGCAGAAAGTGTTATGGCGTTTGTATTTTGAGATTTATGATTTCCTGGCGGGACTAATCCCGGTTCGCAAGTGGCGCGAAAAAATCAGACAGAAAGAATTATATGACTACCGCAAGAAGTTTAATGCGCTGAAAAAGGCCTTGCCACAGGGTGAGTTTCGTCGCGTGCGTGTTATCAAGGGCGGCTGGAATATAGGATTCATTGTTAATAACAAATATGTATGTAAAATCCGCAAGTTTTATGAAAAGAATATGCCGGTTGAAAAAATAGTTCGCGAAAAGCGTATTACAGATGCTTTTGGTCCAATTGTGCCAATTCAAATTCCTAAAATAGATATTATTGAATCGTGTGGTTATACATTTTACAGATATAATTTTATTCCGGGCAAAAATCTGAACCGCATGTCGCTGAAAACGATAACGGAAAATGGCTGGCGGTGGGGAAAACAGTTGGCGGAATTTATCGATATTGTGCATAATACTGACCCTGCTGAAATTGCAGACTTAAAATGTGGTGATGGCAACGGCTGGAATCACAATGACATTTGCAACAACATCATTGTTAATCCGCGGACAATGGATATTGTTGGACTGATAGATTGGGAATATTCGGGTTGGGGCGCATTGGATACAGAATTTCATAATTGCACGGCTTTCTCCAAGAAAATGCAGGAATCTGGCATTGGTGTTGCAATCCAGTTGGAATACCATGTTATGCAAAAAAGAAAACAGAAACAAAAATAATTTGTTTTTTAGGTTGACAAAATCCGATTTTATACTATATTGTCAAGGTATAAAATTATTAAGGAGGCATCGATGCAGCATAAATCACGCCAAGATAAAAACGGCAAAACATTCGCAGATAAAGTATTAGAACAATATATTTCTTACATCTCAGAAGAAGTTTACGAACAGTACGGCCTGGGTAAAAAAGACAGTGATATCATTGGGACAAACGCCCAGAAACACGCTTGGATTGTATTGCATAATTGGGACGACGCCAAGGAAAAATTTGTCATTGAACGAACAAAAACGTACATTCGTACATTGGATTCCACAGATTCTAATTCGACAAATCTTCAGTTTATCAAAGCGCTGGTAAATCGTATCGCCGCATATTTGTCTGTATTCTGTCAGAACGGACCAAATCGTACTATTAAATCCGTAAAAGAAATGCTGGTTAATGCATTGTATACAAACAATTCTTATGTTCGTGGTCTGGAATTGTACAAATTGGAACGCAGTTTGAATCCAACGCCACGCACACAAAAGACAGTCGCGGACAAGAAAAAGCGCGAACGTATTCATGCGCAACATAAAAAACGCGACATGGAACGCCAAGTTCATATCATGTTTGTAGAGGTTCAGTCCTATCGCAAGAAATAAAAAAGACCGCCATCTGGCGGTTTTTTATAATTCTATTTTTGGATACAAACGTTTAACGTTCTCGGCCAACAAAGTTTCTAATTGTTCTAACGACACACCCTTTACCTGGGCCAAAACACGCGCTGTTTCAATAACCATTGCAGGTTCGCATACCTTGCCGCGATACGGCACCGGCGCGCAGTATGGTGCGTCCGTTTCGATAACAATCCGATCCAATGGAATTTTGGCGAATGTTTCGCGAATTTCGCCTGCGTTTTTGAATGTTAAAATACCGCTTGCAGAAAACATAAAACCGCGGTCCAGCATCGTCTTTGCCAGGTTCCACGAACTGGTAAAACAGTGCATGACACCGCCCACGTCACCTGTCAACATGGCGGCGGTATCTTCTTCGGCTTCGCGCGTATGAATTGCCACGGGCAGGGCGTATTTGCGTGCAATATCTAATTGCTGTTCAAATAATTTTATCTGCTGCGCACGATTATCTGCGCCGTAATGGTAATCTAATCCGATTTCGCCGACACCGACAACGCGTGGATTTGTTAATACAGATTCTGTTAAAAACTGTGTCGCGTCCAATGGCGCGTATTCGGGATGAATGCCGATTGTGCAGAATATATTTTTGTGCGTCTCTGCCAGTTTTAATGCCCCAGGAATATCGGCTGGATCGGCGGTTGGGCAAATCATGACGGCAACCCCTGCGTCTATTGCGCGATGAATTGTGTCGATATTATTCACGCCTTCACAATAACTGTCTGTCAGGTGGCAATGTGTATCTATAAACATTTTTTTATTTCCATAATAATCTTAAATATACCGATTTCCGGTTCCAAATAAATATTTTTTATATCGGCAATCGCGCGTGCAGCGTTTGGGTACAATTCCGCCAAACCAAAGTACGCAATAGCATCCAATAAAATGCCGTGCAATTCTGGGTATGGTGCAATTTTTTTTGCCAGCGCCATAAAGTCTGAACTGGTTGTGCGTTTGTCGCCCAGTTTTTCAATCAGTTCGGCATAAATAACATCGCCGCCTGATTTTTTTAGATTTGCAATTTTTCCAAAACTGCCGTTGCACAGCCGCAATGTTTCCGTGCTGATTTCGTCTTCTGGAATGAATTTGGCGCACAGTTCGCGCAACTGTGAAATTGTCAGCGGTCGCATTTTTTCAACGCGTGCGCGCGAACGTACGGTTGGCAAAACATTTGCCAATTGGTGTACGACCAATAAAAACAATGTCTTTGCAGGTGGCTCTTCCAGTAATTTTAAAATTGCATTTGATGCTGCGGTGTTCAACTGATCAACCGAGTCGATTAAAATCACGCGCCAATCGCCGGACATAGATGACATTTGCATTTTATCAATCATCGCACGCACGGTATAAACCGAAATAACCTTTCCGTCAGGCTTTGGTTTACCGTCTTTGTCAATGTTTCTATCTATGTCGACGATAAAGAAGTCGCCCACATTTCCATAAACCATTTTTGCGATTTTATATGCCAATGTTGCCTTGCCGATGCCGACAGGGCCTGTCAGCATCCAAACCGGGTGAATAGGGTGTGTATCACGCTGTTCCCATGCGTTCAGAAAGTTGCGCAGGGTATCCGCATGTCCCACCAGATGTTCATTGTCCATCGGATGTGGAAAGTTGTATTCGTTTGTTGTTTTTTTACGCGGTGCCATCTCTTATTTCCACCCAAACATTACCTTGATATTTTTTATCACACGACCCAAGAATTGTGTCTTGCTAACTTTATCTTTGGCGACCAACGGCGCAGTTGCGACAATTCGACCATTTTGTTCTGCGATTAACTGTCCAACTTCGTCACCTGCATAGATTGGTGCGGCAATTGGCTCGTTAAACCGTGCTAATACACGAACGTTTTTTATACCAACTTCTTTGTCAACGGTAATTGCAAACGGCTTCGCAACGGTTGCGGTAACGGTTGCGCGACGCCCATACCAAACAGGAATTTCGGTAACTACATCACCCGGCTGATAGAACACCTTGCTGACTGTATTTGCGAAACCAAATTCCAATAATTTTTTCATCTCGTTGGCCAATGCTTCGTGTCCTTTGCCGTGAAATCCATTTATGACACCAATCAGACGACGTCCGCCAACCTTGGCACTTGCAACCATGCCGTATCCACCATCATTTGTATGCCCGGTTTTTAATCCATCAGCCCCGCGCATATTGAACAACAGTTTATTATAGTTCAGCGTATGTGTGCGCCCCCATTCGCGACACCAGTCTGTTTTATGTTCTTTAAATTCAAATCGTTTTGTTGCGAACATTGGGTATATATCTGGGTAATCAGAAATCAAATGTTCGGCCAGTATTGCCAGTTCACGACTGGTCATCAAATTATTCGGGTCGGGCAGGCCACTTGCATTTCCGAACGTAGATTGTTCCATGCCAATACTGCGTGCTTTTTCTGTCATCTTTGCGGTGAATGCCATTTCTGTTCCTGCCAGTTGTTCTGCCACAACAACCGACGCATCACCCCCTGACAACACAATCAATCCCAATACCAAATCGCGCACGCTAATTGTCTGACCGGCGACCAAACAAATCTTGCTTGCCGGATACCATTCTGGTCGGTTATAGTCCGCATTTTCCCCAACTGGGAATCGTGTATCCATTGTGATATTGCCGGCCTTTAATTCATCAAACAGCACCGCCAACGTCATCAATTTAATCATAGACGAAGGTGGCATCAGCGTATCTGCGTTTTTTGCGACAATTTCCGCCCCTGAATCATAATCGACCAGGAACGCAGATTTTGCCTTAGTCTTGAACTCAGCGGCATTTGCCATGCCACAAACAAACATTAAAAATAAAGCAATAAATTTCTTTTTCATGGTTTTGATATTAACAATTCTAAATCACAATTCCAACAAAATTTTCGCCATCAACGTGGGTCAGTTTTACATCGCAAATCGTACGCGCAGAAATCGGACATCCGTCAATATGAACCCCAACATCGTGTGGACAGCGCGCAACATTATTTTCTTCCATCAGGACCTGAACTGTTTTACCAATTTGTGCCTGCATAAATTCAGCGCGATTTTTATTTGCCGTATCGTTTATGATTCTGACGCGTTCCTTAGAAATAGCACGATTAACCTGGTTAGGCATATCTGCTGCAGGCGTTCCTGGGCGCGGTGAAAAAGGAAATGCGTGAATCTTTATTGGTTTTGTTTCGCGCACTAAATCCAAAGTTTCGTTAAACAGTTCTTCGGTTTCCCCTGGGAAACCGCAAATAATATCCCAACTGAATGTAATTTTTCCGCCCCCGCGTTCAACCAGGTTGCGCACACGCTGGGCCGTGTGTCGTCGTCCCATAGATTTCAGTATCGTATCAGACCCCGACTGCATAGAAAAATGCAGATGTGGCATCATGCGTTTGTCGCCCAGAATTAAGTCGATAACATTGTCAATGTCTGGCACCGCTGGATCAACCGAAGATAATCGCAGTCGCTGGATTCCCGGCACATCTGCCAACAAACGTCGACACAGGTCAGAAATCAAATAAATTTTGTCGCCTTCTTTCTTGACGTACGAAGCCAAATCAACACCAGTCAAAACGATTTCGCCAAACCCGTTTTTAACGGCATGTTGCACATCCGCCAAAATGTCCGCATAGTCAAAAGAAATTGCTGTGCCTCGTAATTGTCGTGTGATGCAATACGCGCAGTTATGGTTGCAACCGTTTTGAATCTGGACAAACTGCTTAGATAATTTAGTGTCTACCTGATTAAATTGCGCAATCTGGGGATTTGATATATCGTTGCCATGCCCCAGATATGAATCTAATTTCATTTTATCGGCATTTGCGATAACGGTTGTGTTTGGAATTTCCGTGAACAGTCCTGGATTTCGCGTTGCAGCGCACCCAGTAATGAATAATTGGGCGTTTGGATTTTCGCGTGCTATGCGACGCACGGCTTGACCTGATTGGCGTTCTGCCTCGGCTGTGACTGCGCAAGTATTAACCACAATCGCCACATCCATGTGTTGTTCCAGCATATTTTTAATCTTTTCAGATTCCAGCGCGTTCAATCGACATCCAAAAGATAGTGTTTTAATATTACTTTTTTTATTTTCTGCTTGCATTTTGACCGTCCTGGTGGCATTATAGCCTGACTGAAAACTATTTCAACAAAGGAATTACAATGGCACGCACAACAAATTCTGATACATTACCATACGTAGAAAGCCGTTATGAACTGGGCATGCTGGCATCTCAGCGCGTTCGTGATTTGAACGGTGGTGCGGCACCTGTGGTGGAAAAGGGCGGCGATAAAATGACGGTTGTTGCCTTGCGTGAAATTGCAAGTGGTAAATTGGACGTGAATGCGGTTCGCCATGAATTTGTTCAGTCTTACAAGGACGCACCAACCGCGGCCGAGGGTGAAGAATCCCTGGAAATCGGCAGCGAAGATCCATTGTTGCGTGAAATCGACGCAGAATTGGAGGCAACCTTGTCTGATGACGAACCTGGCACAATCAGCGCCGAAGAAGCGGACGCCGTTGCCACGGACGCAGAATAATTTAGATACGGAGATGTCGCATAGTTGGTCTAGTGCGCTACATTGGAAATGTAGTATACTCGCAAGGGTATCAAGGGTTCGAATCCCTTCATCTCCGCCAGGAATATTGAACATCCCGTGGTAATTCCGCGGGATGTTCTTTTTCGCCCAGTTTCCGGCGATTTTTGACAACGATATTTCCAATGTATATCGCCAAATTTATCAAACCAGCCCAAATAGCACGCATTGATATACTTTGGTCATTTTCGTTGAGGCACTTTTAATGATTTTTGCCTTTAAAACTATAATCTTTTCCATAATTTTGGGCATCCTGTTTATGAGCCGCCCAATGTGCTTGTTGGTCATGGAACACATACAAATTTGATGGACGATTGTCTTGTTTGTTTCGGTTTATATGATGCACAACTTCACCAGATTGCAAAGGTCTACCAAGTTTTATTTCTGCCATATGACGATGAACTAGCTGCCCTGAATCTTTGTACACTCTATATCCATTGGAATTAGTATATGTTTTTGATGTACTGCGAGAATAAGATGCAAATTTATTCCTCATTTTCATCACCTCCTTTCGCATCAAGCATTTCCACCGGTATTAAATCTAGTAAATTACCATTACATTCTGGATAGTGTTTGCATACAATTTCTTTAAAATCATCTTCTTTGCCATTGTTGTACTCGGACTTCAATCGTCTAACCTTTACTTCCTTAAATGGAAACCGATTCCCACAATGTAAGCATTCAACGATTTCGTCTGGTTCAAACCCCATACCGTTTTGCCGGCATTCATCTATACCATCTTGCCAATCCTGTCCAGACAGTTCTTCATGATAAGGCACATCACTATCCAATGGTTCGTGTGAATATTCTGTTATTTCACGACCATCAGGTGTAAAATTATGCGATATAAAACTTGTACATCCATATTCATTATGAATACTTTCTTCCAGAAGTTTTCGAGCTTTTGACTGTTCTGCCTCTGTCGATGTTATTAAATCTTTCCAACCATTAAAACCGGCCATTTGTGCGATCAGATGTTGCGCATTGCCTA